>JBGTLD010000001.1:0-5400 GCA_041744275.1 Saccharimonadales bacterium (SeqCode)
TTGGCTGCAAATCTTGACTACCAAATCCCATATTTGCATTATTCGACCCAGCTAAGCCACCGACGTAACCAAAACCAGCACAGAGAAGCACGAGTAATGCACCCCATAGAACGTTAGAGTTAACTGTACGTTTCTGCTTTATTAAATTATCCATATATCACTCCTGTGTTACTACGCATCATACCGCTTTATCTCCCCAATCTGAAAACACCAATACAATCATAATAACCGCAATCATCATAACCATAACGTTTGCACGTAATGCCCGACTGAGTCGGTCCTTGTGCTCAAGGTAATACAGTGAAGCAACAGCGTAACCTATTACCGTCAAGAGTAGTGTAGGCTGAGCGACCAAACCATAGAAAAGCAACCAATGACCAAGCAACCATGCAAGCCCTGCTGCAAAATACCCCCACATGTGTGCAAAAAGCGGTGTATATGGCTCTTCAAAACTTGTAAAAAAATGTCTCGCGCTTGAATAACACACCAGCCACGTCATCACAACGAGTATATACAACGGCGCATCTGACCATGCGAGATACACCGCCATAAGCCCAGCAAGCTGAGCAACACATGCTTGTAACGAAGTTTTGAGCACTGACGATCCAGGCTTCAAGAATATTAACCAGAGTGCATACACGGCCGCCCACAACAACTGAATAGACGCGCTGGAGCTTTGGGCCATAAAAACTACCACAGACAGGCCAACTATAATATCGACTGCATTTGCCCGAATTATTGCAGGCCAATACCTCGGACGTACAGAAAAAATACGCCACTTCGTCAGGAGAACCATAACTGCAGCGATCTGTGCAAGGTCAACTCTGATCAATATAAATAATAACACCGGCAACACAGCATTAAAGCCTATGTGGAGTGAGTGGGATATGCCGTTCTTGGGTTTGAGTTTACTGGGTAAAGTTCGCATCTTGCCCAAATATTATAACAAAGTCTGCGCCAGCAGGCAGAATAGTCGCATCAGGAATCGTACGTACTGCAGTCGTATTCAATCTTCTTTCAAGATATGACTGTGTAAATCTTTTTGATCCATTTGTAAGATCGACCAAAATTGTATTTTGATAGTTTTTAGTTGGCGCGTCGGCAACGGCAGTAATGTTGTATCCAAAAGAGCGTAGATCAGTAGCTCCAGTACCGGCAAGACCTGGGATGTTTGTGCCATTATACACAGCAATATTTGCATCCTCGTTTTTAAGGAAGCCGTCTCTCAGAGAGTTTCTTACAAACCCGCGTATCTCGCTAAAATTATCGACTCCTGCTGTTGGAATCACGACCGACTGACCAGCAATATTTCCTGTTGTGACAAAATTATTTGGCGGATCAGCAAGACCGATCGAAGAAATAGTACTAGAGTTTATGTCTTTACCTATTTCATAAAGTCGTAATACCTCACCCGTACCGAGGTTTGAACGTAAACTACCACCAAAGTCGCTAATAAGCTGAGAAAGTCGAACAGGATTAGAGAACGTTTCAACTGAAAGTATCTTATCTTTCAGTGCAAGCAGTACGCTACGCTGGCGTTCTGCTCTATCAAAATCGCCCCTCGGTGATACAAGCCGAGACCTGGAATATGCGAGTGCTCGCTTGCCATCAAATGTTTCTCGCCCTGGGCGTACATCTAACACGTACCGCTGGCCATCAACACGCTGAACTTCATACAACGGCTTGGTAACATCGATATCAATACCACCAACGGTATTGATTGCTTTTTCAAAACCATTGAAGTCAATCATCATGTAATAGTGGATCGGTATGCCCATCGCTCCCTCAATAACACTATCAAGCGCATCAATACCAGCCTTGTCGGCCTCTTCTTGACTATCACCTTGAAAGGCAGATTTTGCGTTGGCAAATACTGCATTAATTTTTGAGTTAGCACCGTTACTCCGTACCCATAAATCTCGTGGAATGCTTAGGAGTGATGCTTCTTTTTGGATTGGGTCTAGACTTGCAATTACTATGGTGTCAGTAAGATCGGCACCTTCGTGACCTTCGCCGCCACGACCAAGGAGCATAATATTCACACGACCATCACCCTCACCGTTCAGCTGTGTTGGGTCAACGTTCTCTCGAAGAGCTGCGGCGCCGCCGCCACCTTCAAGAACTCTACCCGCTTCAATAACACCCTTACCAATTAAATATCCCCCAACGAGTACCGTAGATATAATTAACGCTACAAAAGATTTACCAGCTATTCGTAAGATATTTCTTTTTTGTTGCTTGTTTTTACGCTTGCCTAGATCGTCTGGCATATTGAGTTTAATGTTGCCAAGTTCGTCGCGAGCTGGCGCTCTTGCAGACAGCTGTGACTGTCTCATACCTGGTGCAGTTTGTCTTTTTCGAGTATGGAACCCCTCTGTACTACGAAAAACAGACCCTGATTCTGGCTGAGAATTTGCACCTACTGACGCAGGGCGGCCACTCAGTGAGCTACCCCTGTCAAGACGAATAAAGCCATCGACGGCTTTTGACTTTCGTGAATTGGGTGTGTGTTTTCGAAAATTATTCATACAGATAATACGTGCAGTTCTCAGTATAGCGCTAGTTCTGGTGTTCGTAAACCTCTAATGTCGTAGTTATTTGCTGTAAAATACGCTATAGTTTACAGAGTTCATGGAAGATTATTCGACGCCACCCCAACAGCAACAACCAGATGACAACTCACGTTTTCAGGAACCGTCTTCTAGTGTTCCGCCAAAAAAGAATCGTGAGGGACTTCGAAGTATTTTATCTACCATAATCATTCTTGCGACTGCTCCGCTCGTTGCTTGGTTTATGATAAGTTTTATTTTTCAGTCATATGAAGTTGATGGCGAAAGCATGGAAGCCACCCTGCAAGACCAAGATAGGCTGATTGTTTTTAAAACAGGAAAATCATGGGCACGATTAACGAATAATGACTACATCCCAAAGCGACATGAAATTATAATTTTCACCAAGCAAGGGTTATCTGATTTTGACTCAACACAAGAAAAGCAACTCATCAAACGCGTGATTGGCATACCTGGTGATCGAGTTATCGTGAGCAATGGGCGTATCACTGTTTTTAATACAGAGAACCCTCAGGGTTATAACCCAGACACACAATTAAACGGTGAAATTCAAGGAGTGCCGACTGAAGAAGTCGACATAACTGTTCCTGCAGGAGAACTTTTCGTTATTGGTGATAACCGCTCCAACTCACTTGACTCACGTTCATTTGGTACAATCCAAGCCTCAGATATTACCGGCAGATTATCATTTAGGCTCTTCCCTATCAACAAAGCGCAATCGTTCTAGACTCTACCCTTTTAATTGATCGAGTATGTGCTGTAACTCGTCGTCGGTTTCAAAGTGTATTTCTAGCCTTCCACCTTTGGCTGTTCTCTTTAGTTGCACTTTGGCTTTGAGTCTCTTGGCTAAATGTTTTGTTTCATTTGTTTCAGTGTGCTTGGCGACACTGCTCGGTTTTTTAGAATCTGACTTTACAGAAGTTGCGTACTGCTCTGCTTGCCGAACAGAAAGCCCATTTTTTAGAATGAGTTCAAATAATGTTTGCTGCTGGTTTTCATCGTGCTTAATAGACAATAACGCCCTCGCGTGACCTTCCGTAATTTGCTGCATCTGCAGTGCGTCACGCATTATTGGTGGCAATTGTAGAAGTCGCACAATATTACTGACTGTCGTCTCAGCCTTACTTAGTCGCTTTGCTATTTCTGCATAAGGAACATTAAATTGATGATGTAATCGCTCTATAGAAAGCGCCTGTTCAATTGCAGATAAATCTACTCTTTGTACGTTTTCGATCAATGCAACTTCTAGCTGTTCTAGCTCTTGCCTGTCGCGGACTATGGCAGGAATGCGATCGAGATTCGCAATTTTTGATGCACGATATCGTCGCTCACCTGCTACAAGTATAAATTTATTGTTCGCTATTGGTGAAACAATAACAGGCTGTATAACACCGTACTTAAGAATTGATTCAGACAATTCAATCAGGGAGCCTTGATCAAACTGCCGTCTGGGTTGATCTGGGTTTGTATGGATATCACTTATGAGTACATTTTGTATACGTTCATTAGCCTGCATCATCAGTGATGTATCAAAATCTTTCGGAATCAATGATTCTAAGCCACGGCCCAGGCTACTTTTCTTAGACATGGCGCATAATCTCCTTAGCCAATTGCTTGTATGCCCTTGCCCCTTTGGACCATTTATCATGTTCAGATACAGGCACACCATGACTTGGCGCTTCTGCGAGCTTCACGTTCCGTGGAATAATCGTCTTGAACAACTTATCACCAAAATGTTTTTTGAGCTCTGCATGAACTTGTTCAGACAACGATGTTCTACCATCGTACATAGTTACCGTGACACCAAGTAGTTCAAGATTCGGGTTCAGGCCCGCACGTACTTTTTGCATAACGCCAAGTAATTGCCCAAGACCTTCAAGTGCGTAGTACTCCGACTGCACTGGTATTAATAAGTAGTCAGCTGCAGTAAGTGCGTTTATTGTAAGTAGTCCGAGTGATGGCGGGCAGTCTATAAACACATAGTCATGCGTGGCGTTTACGAGTGCATGTTTCAATTTGTGCTCGCGGCCCAGTTCAGCTACAAGCTCCATTTCTGCGGTCGCAAGGTTCTCGTTCGCAGGAACAACGTACAGATTCTGAACAGCTGTTTCAAGGACGGCTTTTTCTAATGGTTCCCTGTTGAACAAAACATCTAAACTCGTCGCTGAAACTTCGTTTTTAAGGATGCCAAGCCCACTTGTTGCATTACCTTGAGGGTCAAAATCGACCAACAAAACACTATGGCCTGCTTTCGCAATATTCGCTCCAACGTTAATAGCCGTGGTAGTCTTGCCAACCCCACCCTTTTGATTCAGAACGGCTATTACTATACCCACGTATTTGTTTCCCCTCTAATTACTCTAAAGCGTACCACGCTACAGTGTAAAAATAAATGCTAACGCAATTGTATACGAACATTGCCAACTTCTGGAACAGCAATTCCATCACCGCCAGCACACACAATACGGAGCATTACCTCGTCGTTACCAGTATCTCGTATCTTAAACCAATCAGACCGGTGAGTGCTACTAGTTGCGATTGCTATGTTCGCGTTTGCGCTTGAACTAAGATTTGTCCATGTGCCATTTGGCTCTAGTGCGAACTGAACACTACAGGTAGCATCGAGTGCGCCGGGGTTGGTTTGCCGGACAATAAGACGGTACTCTTTTGCATTGCCTGGAACAATCCAAGTACGGTGCTCCCCTGGAATTTCAGTAAGCTGCACTGGCTGCGTCCATGAAACCAGCTCACTGACAATCGTGTGTTCTGATGTGAATGAGTTAATACAATCTACCCATGTGCCGTTTTCGAAGCAACGGAATTTATTCAC
>JBGTLD010000002.1:0-6731 GCA_041744275.1 Saccharimonadales bacterium (SeqCode)
TATATAATATAATATTATATCATGCTTGTCTATTTTTGTCTATATTTGCTTCTGTTATAATAGCGGTATGGCTAATTTTTCTTTTGATATAGTTTCTGAGTACGACAAAGCAGAAATGAACAATGTATTCGACCAAACTAAACGCGAAATAGACAACCGCTACGATTTTAAGGCGACACCGGCTGCCATTGAATGGCTTGGTGATGACAAAAAAGGTATAAAAGTAATTGGCAATTCTGATTGGCAGATAGAGGCGATTCTGGACATCTTCCGCAAAAAGCTTGCATCGCGCGACCAAAGTCAAAAAGTTATTGACGACAGTAAAGAATCAACCACCAACAACATGCAAACGGTTAAAGAAGTACTATTCAAAGAAGGCCTCGACCAAGACAAAGCCAAGAAAATTACAAAATTACTTCGCGATGAGCTCCCAAAAGTTAAAACACAAATTCAAGGCGACGCCGTACGAGCGACTAGCAGCAGTAAAGATGACTTGCAGACAGCTATGACACTTATCAAATCCCAAAACCTCGACTTCCCTGTTGCATTTACCAATTACCGTTAGCGCTCTATACTAATCTTGTATGGAATCCCAAAATATAGACCTACTTGAACATGCTAAATCAGTACTTGAGGCGAATGACCATGGTACTCATACGGTGCCCGCAAGCAATGGACTCTACCCTCACCAATGGCTCTGGGACAGTTGTTTCACCGCGATAGGTACAAGACATTACGACCTTAAACGTGCAAAAATGGAGATTCTAAATCTTTTCACAGGGCAATGGCATAACGGTATGATGCCAAACATGATATTGACGCAAAAGGGATTTGCTCGTGACAGTAATATTTGGCGAAGCTGGCTAAACCCCAACGCACCAGATGACATCCACACGAGTGGCATTACTCAGCCACCAATGATAGCCGAAAGTGTCGTGCAAATAGGAAGGAAAATGAAGCCAGCAGAACGCAGAAGCTGGTACAAGCAAGTATATCCTGGGCTGTTGGCGTATCATCAATGGCTATATAGCGACCGTGACCCTCACGACAGTGGCTTAGTACTTCAAATTCACCCATGGGAAACCGGCCTAGACAACACACCGCCTTGGATGAACGTCCTAAAAGAACATCAACTTCCTTTTTGGATTCAAACGATTGAAAAATTAAAACTAGGCGGTGTGCTCAACTTGTTCAGACGTGACACCAAGTACATACCAGCAGAACAGCGACTTAACATAATCGATGCGCTTGTTTTATTTAGTACACAGCGGCGCTTACGCAGAAAAAACTACGACACCCAGCGCATACTTGCTCATTCGTTATTCACCATAGAAGACGCGAACTTCAATGCTATTTTCATCAGAGCGAACCAACATCTTGCTGAAATTTCTAAAGATATTAACGAAAAGCTTCCAGTGCAATTTATTGAACAAGCTAAAAAATCTGAAATTGCATTTGAAGAGCTCTGGGACCCCTATAGTTCACAGTACTTTTCTCGAGAATTCGTAAGCCGCAAGCTTATAAAAATACCAAGCATCGCAACGCTTATCGCACTCTACAGTGGTGCCATAACCAAAGAACGCGCTGAAGTGTTGGTAGGCTTACTAGAAGACGCAGACATGTTCGGAACACCCTATCCGGTGCCGAGTACCCCTATAAACAGCGAGTGGTTCAAACCATCTGGGTACTGGCAAGGTCCATCATGGGTGAATACGAATTGGCTGATTATCGATGGCTTAAAACGCTATGGCTATGATGATCATGCACAGGCCTTAACCGAAACAACGCTTGATATGATCTCCCAAAATGGCTGCCGTGAATATTTCAGCCCACTTGATGGATCCGGTGCTGGTGCTACAGATTTTAGCTGGACCGCCGCTCTCGCAATCGATTTAATACAAACAAACAAGTAGATCTACTCTACTCGATTTCAAAATCAACTTTTTGGGATACGAGATCTTGAAATTGTGCGTTCACGCTATGTCGACCTTCGGTAATATGCATATTCTTTACGAGCAAATCAATTCGAGCTGGTGTTTCTTGACCCTCTAGCGGTGGCTGCAATATAAATACTTCTTTACGCTCTATAAACCCTAGTGGTCTTACTTTCAAAACAGAGAACGCATCAGTACATATTCTTGGGATAGTCAAAAATGAGTCATCTACATATAAGTCCGCATCTTGGCAACCTGAAGTAAATTCATACACTTTCTCTTTTGTGGTATTGTTTTTAATTGTTGTCAGTATTTCTATAGTGTCACCGTAGCTATAGCTGGTTGAATTTGTAGATATTTGGATTGAGATACCATCGTTATCAACTGGCCTTGAGTTGTTTTCAAGCATAGTATTGTTTGATTGACGCCATATTACTACAGCGCCCAGAACAAGCACAGTGAGTAGCACAAATAGCACTATACAAATTTTCTTTTTATTTTTTACAAAATTCATTAATTTTCCTCCTTAGGGCGGTCGAGCTGTAGTGCGTCGACACCTGGTGTAGTTTTAGCTATCCTCACCACGTCCTTATCTATCTTCTTGAGCTCTTTATGAGCGGTATTGTAGTGATTTACGGTAGTTCCAAGACTGCTGCCAAGTTTCTGCATATAAGCGTCATATGCGGTTATATGTCTACCTAATTCGCCTACCCGCTGCTGTATGTCCTTAGCTTGGCCTTCAATTTGTAATGCTCTGAGACCTTGCATGACTGTCTGCAAATACGCCATAAATGTTGTTGGGCTCACGATAATTATCTGTTTTTCCTTAAATGCGTACTCCAAAAGATCCCGCGAGTTCGTACCCCCAGCACCAATTTTGTTTATTAAAAGATCATAGTAAATAGCTTCACTTGGTATAAACATAAATGCATAGTCCATCGTCTTTTCACTTGGGCGTATATATTTAGCCGTCTCGTCGATGCGAAGCTTGAGATCTGCTTTGAATGACTTTTCATGAACAACTCGCCTGGTTGCGTCTTTTTCATCAATAATGCGGTTATAGTTCTCTAGGCTAAACTTACTATCAACAGGCAGCAGCATGCCATCGAGTTTTATGACTGCATCGACGATTTCACCGTCTCTAAACTTGTGCTGCAAACTAAAACTATCTGGTGGTAATACATTCTCTAATACTTGGCTTAAATAATACTCGCCTAGCACGCCGCGTTGTTTTGGATTTGCGAGAACGTTTTGCAGTACTTTTAGTTCGCCAGCAATATCGCCAACTTGTTGATTAGTCTTCTCAAGAGTTGTCAGTTTTTGTGTTACATCTTTGATGATTGATGCGCTCTGTGAAAACTGCTGCAACATCTGTTGGTTGCTTTTATCTAAGCGTTCATCGAGCCTGGATTGTAAGCCATCTTTTAATTTTTCAATATTGTCCGTGAGGTGCGACAGGTCCTGTTTAATAAGCAGCGCACTACTCGAGTCATCGGTCTTTCGTCCACCCTTAATGAGTAGTGCGACAAGCACAATGTTTATAGCTATCAGTACTCCAAGTAAAACGGTGTTCATTACTTATTATTGTAGCGTAAGCGAGATAGTTTTGCGCTATTCATCATGGTCGTCATCGTCATCATGATGAATCTCACATGGTATATTCGCCGGTAACTCTTCACCACTAGAAACCTCATCGCACTCTTCCAACGAACTGCAGCCGCTATCAGACTGGACTAGCGATGATACCTCGCCCTGAGGGCTGAGCAAAATCTGCTTTTCTTCACACACAACAATCGTACCGGACGTAGAGTCATCATGCCCATGGTCGTCTTCAATGAAACTGTGCGCAACTTGTATCGCAAGCCCTACGACGACGACTCCGACAAATAGCATAAGTGGGCGTAACCCAAATAACGATTTTTTTGCGTGTTCATGAATACTTGGGATTACATCACTTAATGCGATGTACAACAAGAATCCAGAACTAATGCCGAGTAACACTCCAATAGGAAGCTGGTTTTGGCTTCCGAGATAAAACGTAACAACAGCACCAAATACTGTTGCGAATGAACTTAATATATTAATAATCAATACGGTTTTACGTTTGAGTCCTTTAGATAATAACAGACCAAAATCACCAATCTCTTGCGGTATTTCGTGGGCAGCAACAGCAAATGTGGTTACAATACCGGCTGGTACACTCACTAAAAATGCAGCAGCTATCACGACACCGTCGAGCAAATTATGTAGTGTGTCTCCTACAATAATCAAAGCAGCACCTGGATCGGTGTTTTCCGTTTCACGAGAATTATGGTGATGGAACCAGTGTAGAAATCGTTCAGCTACAAAAAACAAGAGTATACCGACAAGCGTCGCAAATAACACTTCAGACGGCTCAGCAACCTCTATGCCTTCAGGGAGAAGGTCTAAGAAAACAGCTGCCAGCAACGCTCCAGCCGCAAACGGCGTCGCATAGGTTGCTAACTTCTCTGCAGATTTCTTTCTGGATAGCAATATAATTCCACCCAATAATGAAAATAAACCCCCAATAAGTGCATAAAAAATAACAATGTTAATTGACGCCATGGCTTAAACCGAACCTTTCATTGTTAGTTTCATTATACATTGACCAAACAGTCGTTGTTTTGTAGTGTCAACAAAAGCCACCCATTTATTTACGCTTTGATTCGTGAGGCCCAAATGTTCAGCTTTCCACATACTGATGTTTGTAACATCTCTAAGCTCGCGTAGTATTTCTAGCAATTCATGCTTATTCAATTGTGATAGATGATATTCATGAAAACGGCTGTTTTTCACGCCGGTTAATTCTTCTAATCTTGCCGCTACATCAACGACTTCTTGTCTCACCTCATCTATGACGTTCTGAATTTCTGCACTTTCAATTTCTATTTCCTGCTCTATCCGAGCCGTAAGTAGCTCTACAACCTCATAAACATGCGCCACTGATGAATTTGAAACATCCATAGAAACATGGCTCTTTGCATCCATATTATGGCTGTGCGCTTGACCTCTCGTTTCTTCAACTCGTTCGGCTGTTTGTTCTAGCTGTAAATCAAAAGCCCCACCTTCACCTGCAGCTACATAATCAACATCATCAATATGCTGTATAGTTTGCCCAGTGGCTTCAAACAGATCAGTACTCTGTGACTTGTTCGAGGGTTTAATCTCCGCAAATACATTAGTGGAACGTTCAGCAACATCAGTAATGGCATGGTTATAAACCACACTAAGATCCTCATTCAGGTGAATCTCTTCAAAGGACTGCTGATCGCCGACTTCAGTTGTATTTTCCATTTCAACTGCTGTCAATGTCGTAACAGCTTCTGTAGTACTACCCGATTTTGTACTGGGCAAGTTGGGAGCTTCTCGTTCTACATGTAACTCCTCTCTAGCGTCAGAACTGAGGGGTTTTGACGCTATGACACCTTCAAAACCTGGAGTATCTTCCACTATGTCATCAACTGGCGAAGATTCAACTTGCGGGGCAGAAGCTGGCTGGTCGTCATATGTGGGTTCAACTGCAACAGGTTGTATGTCTTGTTCACGAGCACCTTCATTCACGACAGTATCTGAAGTAACCTCACTTTGATACGCCTGCCTTACTTCCTCTGCATGTTGTTGTATTTTGTCAGCCATATATGTCTCTAGATCATGCTCAGGTAATTCATGCACTGACGATTTACTGTGATTGTGCTCATGACAATCAGCGCCACAGGCATGTTCTGTTTTTGCCTCGTGACGTACAAACTCTTTTTGGCCATGATCTGGCTTTACTGAAGAGTTGTGTTCGGGGCACGAACAATCAGTATGTATCGCCTCCTTAGCTTTCGATACGTGATCTATTGATTTTGGTTTGTGATGATCGCGAGGAGAGTGTTCGTGATCATGATGTCCGTGATCAGCTTTTGTTGAACCGTTGTGTGTTTCGCAAGCACAGCCATGAGAGCAACCCTCGCCATGATCAACCTGTAATGATTTATTTTCTGAGCCACACGTCACTCCACAGTCTATATGACCAGCGTGTGGGTCGAGAGACGTCTCAGTGCTAGACTCAGGTAGTCCCTCTGCCGAAGCTTCAGGATGAGCGTACACCTCAGGAGTAACATCATGCTCGATAGGAATTGTTATTTTCTCTTTAGGAGGCATTAGTTAAGTGTGGCCTTAAACCTAGTTTACTTTTATAGAGTAGTTCTAACCTGGATCGTTCTGCGTCATCAACTCCAAAAACAAAAAGATCATGGAAAGTACTCGTGCGAAACTGAAACACAGTAACTATTAGTCTCTGATTACCTACGACATCACCGCCCTTTTGAGATAGTGTCCAGTACTCCAAATTGTCTGCGTGGTCAACAAGCACCGGAAGGTTGTAGGCAATGACGTCTTTACCCTGTGGTGTCGTAACCCAGTCTTTTACAAATAGGTCAACAGTGTCATATGATGCTGTACCTTTGTTCTTGGTAGGATGAAATAATCCAATTCGCTTGGAAAATTGATCCAAATACCTCTGCTCACACTGACGCTTAAAATCATTTATGTGTGAATCGTTGCTACTTTTTATAATTACTTCCTTAGACTGCCTGTTAAAACCATCTGCCAGTGTCACAAGCGTAGGAGCAAAACCAAGCGCAGGCGCTATCTTATTGGAACTCAATACATTCGCAACAACCCACGCATCGACTTCTTTGATATCTTGGTGAGGTGCAGTTATTTCAGTGTATAAATCTTGTACATTTTCGTAAACTTTCATTCTTTACATATGATACCTTCCGAAACATA
>JBGTLD010000003.1:0-27604 GCA_041744275.1 Saccharimonadales bacterium (SeqCode)
AAGTTCGAAGGAATGAAAATTTATCGGCTGAGGATATAGTATCGGTGAAAATTAGGATAATAGAAATCTGAATTCACGAGTATTTACTGGCACAAAATTCTAACCCAGCTTGGGCTAAACAAAAACAGAGGTTAATTCACCACTGTTATTTTTTTAAAAATGCTTGGCTCCCGGGGTCAGATTCGAACTGACAACCTCGAAGTTAACAGCTTCTTGCTCCACCATTGAGCTACCCGGGAATAACTACTCTTTTCCGTTTGAAGGATAGACCGCTAAATTATATCGAAGCGACTAACATGTTACAAGTGTTTTATCATTGGTCGTTTTTGCACTCTAAGGTGTTGCGTGTCATAATGGAAGTACTGCATCACTGACAACTGACGAATATACGAGGAGGTGACTTACTATGAGGATTGCAACTATGGTACGAGGCTATATGGCCTCACCCCGACCAAAAGACATTTTGTATGCACCGATTGATCTCGCCATAGATATTAGTGAAGGACTAGCCGAGCGTGGCCACGCTGTTGAATATTTTGGCCCAGAAGGCACGCAACTCAACACCGCAATCCAAACGATGGGCCTTCGCACTCTTGTAGACAACCAACCAGACTTTGTTGAGCTCTTACATAAAATTGATTATCAAATGCACTACGTGCCAGCAATGTGGGACATGTTACTTGCGAAAGAGATGTTTCGTCTAGCTCACGAAGAAAAGCGCTTTGATTTACTGCACTTTCATCACCCTGAAGCCGCACTTCCCTTTGCGTCTCTTTACCCTGATGTTCCTGTTGTGTATACACAGCACGATCCGTTGTATCAGTACTACTGTGATATGTACTCTATGTATCGTACCGATAGCCAGTACTTTGTGTCTATTTCTGACAGTCAGCGTAATCCGCGGCCAAATTTGAATTATGCTGCCACGGTGTATAACGGCATTAAACCCGAGATGTTCCCGTATTCAAAAGATCACGATGACTACCTGTTTATATCAGGAAGAATCGTACCCGAAAAAGGTATCCGCGAAGCCGTGCAGGTTGCACTTGAGACAAAACAAAAACTTATTATTGCCGGCCGATTATACCCAGATAACCAACCGTATTTCGATGAGTTTATAAAACCTCATTTGGGCGATCAGATTCAATTTATTGATTACATTGAGCGTGATAAAATAGCCAATTACTATAAGCGCGCAAAAGCGTTCTTATTTCCTATTCAGTGGGAGGAACCATTTGGGCTGGCGATGATCGAGGCTATGGCCTGTGGAACGCCAGTGATTGCGTTTCGTCGTGGCTCGGTGCCAGAAGTCATAGTTGACGGTAAAACGGGCTTTATAGTCGATACAATTGAAGAGATGGCCGAGGCGGTCGGTAAAATTGACACTATAAACAGAGCTGCGTGCCGTAAGCATGTACAAATGAACTTTTCAGTAGATAAGATGGTAGATAATTACGAACATGTGTTTGAGGAAGTAATAGAACGTCACGCAAATCGCGACGTCACTTATTCCTGATAAATGGTGACCACAACGTACTGAGGAGCAACGCCACCAAGGTGCATGGGTGCGATGGCTGCGCCGATTTTTGTGGTACTTGGGCTGAGCATGCATTCTTTGTGCCCTGCCCGGCTTTTTAACCAGTCATTGACGTAAGAGTTTGGGGTAGCTGAGGTTGATAGATTGAGGTTTTCGCAACTAAAATTCACGCGAGCATCTCGGGATTCGAGCAGATCATAGTAGTGCAATCCACTAACGGGGCTTTGGTGGGCGTAGTACTTGTTTTGGCGCATGTCTTCGATGCGCTCTTGCGCCGTCGCTGTAAGGACAGGGTCTACAGATACAGGCTCAAGGTTGCTTGCGATTCGTGATGAATTAATCTCTTTGAGTAGTATATTCGGGCTAGGTACGCCTGTTACTTCAGGAAGTGTGATAGTCGTTGCAGCCAAAACCGACTCGTTTGCACTGTTCTCTTGAGATGCCCCAATACTAAATACAAATAATCCGAGTGATACTACGGTGAGTACTCCAGTAAACAAAACCTTCATAAAACTTTTATACCACAAAAACTATTAAAAAACAACTTATCTATAACTTAGTTGACGATGCGCTTAATGTTTCGAGATTCGTCACGTGCTTTTATGGCTTGCCGTTTGTCGTAGTTCTTTTTGCCTTTTCCTACGGCGATTCGCACTTTTATGAACCTGCTGCGTGTGAGTAGCTGCGTCGGGATAATGCTCTTGCCCTGCTGTTTGGCGGCTATGAGCTCATCGATTTGCTTGCGTTTGGCGAGCAGTTTGCGGGAGCGTGTTTGATCATGTTCTTCAATGGGTACTGCGTTTGTGCCAGTGATGGTCGCATTTAAGAGCCACAACTGATTGTCTTTTACGGTCACGTATGCACCGCGCAAGTGCCCGTGTCCCATGCGGAGAGACTTAGTTTCGGCGCCAGTTAGAGCAACGCCAACTACAAGATCATCACCAAGTTCATAGTCAAACGAGGCTCGCTTGTTCGTGATAACGCCGGGAGCTTGCTTTTTTTTCTTTGCCATAGACCTATAGTATGAAGTATGTTGACATATTTTACAATACGTGCTATAATGTTTAATAATGAAGCAACAATTTTTTGAGCAAGTAGCAGCGACACGCCTGGAAGGTAGTAATTTTAAATCCCAGTCTATAGAAGATTTAGCACTTCCAGAAGTGCAGCGTGCAGACCATGTTAGTGGGCCACTTGTCTTTATTGAAATGGGTAACACGAAAGATGCAGAAAAAGTTGCGTTTTCACTGATACCTTACAGCACTCGTCTTGATGACCCGAGTATAAAAGTGCGATTGGCAGCTCAACAAGTTGCTCTTGGTAAGGAAGTCGCTGTTGTTGGTGTACAGGTGTTTGAGCCAAAACTTCAGCCACTTTCGAAATCCGAGCGTACAGAAGTTAAACATGGCTCGTTTGAACCATTTGCAGATAGAGTGCTTGGTGTTGCTGATCACCTAGGAATTACAGATGATCAAGTGTCAGGAATGTATGGTTATTCAATGGGTGCAGATGTTGCCGTGAGTACTACAAGAGCAAATCTTTATGATGAAAATCGTGGCATTATAGACATTGGTTGTCTAGGTGTATTTGAGCCTGTGCGTGTCCAGCAACGCGGAGCAGTGGCTGTTATGGCAGCATTCGCTAATTCTGGCCAAGAGTTATTTAATAATGTTGTGGCAAGCAATTCTACCGCCCTTCTCGAAGCCAATGCAATTGATCTCAATAACCCTAAAGCCGAGAAACAATACAATAGCAGAGTGCAGCGAGGTGTTGCCGGTTACAACCTACAGGATGTTCGTGGAAATCTCGCAATCGTGCGCGGGTTCGCGAATGCAACGAGCTTGATTGAGCTTGAAATGATCAGTGCGCACATAGAAGGCCCAGATACAATAGTAGGGCGGATGGAAGATTCCACAATTACACCCGCAACACTTACTGATGACCTGTCATTTATTGAACGATATGTTGATTCGTATAAAGGTGACCACTCTACTGCTGACAATCTGACAAAGAGTGCTGCGTTTATCTTAAGGACTATGAATCCTCGTTAGTTGTTACTTGCTCGCATAATTTCTTCACGTGCGGCTTCCCAGAGATCTGGCTTGTCGGCTTTTTCTTTTTGCCAGTACCACCATTCGGCACCCCATACGTAGATCTCTCTGATACCAGTGGCACGGCCGTACTCTAGGCGGTCTGCTAATCTTTCGGCGTTTAGTGACTTTTCCATTTCTGGGATATGATCAATATTATTCATATTAAAACCTTCTGGGAGCCACGCTTCTGTTTGTAGCTCATGGATAATCATATCGTTTCCATTTACGATCTTACCCATTGCTGCAAGATGCGTATAGAACCATGAGGGAAATGGGTATTCGAGGTAGCGCTTCGTAATGGTCTTATCCCACACGCGCTTGTATATAGATACAGCTGATACGTCTGGCTGGGGTTCGTTTATAGGGATACCAAGCGCGTTGTTGCTCCTGCTAATGATGATGGGGTGTTCTGAGTCGATGCTTTTTACAAAATTATATTCGTCGACGAGGCGTTCGCGGCTATGGTCAGGGCAAATGCCAAATACATCGAGAAAGAATTCGTTTTCAAGCTGATAACTTTCTAAAGCTGGACTGTCACGGTAGCGGTCGATGACCACCGCCATATAGTCTTTGAGTTCTTCTGCCCACACAGACATTGGAAGATCCATTGCCCACTCAGGCATATGACACTCAGGCCAGCGCGGTTGGCGCAGGCCTATTGCGAGACTTACCTTAGAGCCTGATTCTTCCGCCATCTTAAATTGCCAGTCAAGCTCTTCGAAGTTGTAGGTTCCCCGCTCTCTTTCATGAACGTTCCAGTAGCTGACAAACCGATATTGACGGACGCCGAGGTCATCTATCATAGCTTGCAGTGTCTCTTTGGGATCAAGCTCAAAAAAACTTGCATAAGGGGCAATAAACGTGATGCCGTACTTGAGCGGTTTATCGCTTTGTGTTGACTTGTACCACTGAGCGGTGCTAAATGCGAAAATTACCCACAATAATGCAATTGTTAGTAGCGCTAACCAGACTTTGCGGAACCAGCCACCATTTTTTATGAAGTGAGAACAAGAGCCTACGGTCTTTGCCATGAACGACTGCTGAGGCTTTGGGGACTTCTTTTTAGTTGTGTGTTGTTTCGGCATGTGTATAGAATGTGTTAATGTCAAAAACGCTTACGTTAACAATAGTTATACCAGCTTACAACGAAGAACACCATATTAAAGCGTGTTTGGACTCTATTGCTGCCCAAACTGAGGCCCCTGACGAAGTGATTGTTGTAGACAATAATTCAACAGACAAAACAGCTGAAATTGCTGCATCGTACCCCTTTGTTCGAGTTATTTCTGAATCTCAACAAGGAATAGCATACGCTCGAAATAAAGGCTTCGACTCAGCTAAAAGTGACCTAATCGGGAGGATTGATGCCGACACTGTTTTAATGACTGGTTGGGTAAGATATGTCCATCGATTTTACGGAAACTCTACTCATGCGTCTACATATGCGCTCACGGGAGGTTGTACGATAAGGAATTCGCCATTTCCTCGGTTTGCGGGTTGGGTTCAAGGTCAAATTGCCTTTCGCTTAAACAGACTCATCATTGGTCATTACATAACCTGGGGTAGCAACATGGTCATCCCGAAGAAAATATGGCAAGACGTAAAGCCTGACGTTTGCATGCGAAAAGACATTCATGAAGACTTAGATATTGCGATTCATTTGCATAGCCGCGGTTATGAGATCGCATACCGTAACAAGTTCCGCGTGAGCTTTGTGATGCGTCGAGTGTTTGATAATAGACGGGCTCTGTGGGGTAATTTACTACTATGGCCTCGTTCACTGCGTGTACATGGGATTAAGACGTGGCTCATTGGGCTTATTGGAGCAATGTTGTTGTTTGTATTTTCGATAATACCAATGTTAGCTAAGCCGATTCAGGGTGCTTGGTTACGCTTAGTTGCTTTGCAACGTATTGATCGGTAATTTTTGTGCCGTCTAATGCTAAGTACGGTTCGTCGATAGTTGGTGGCTCAAAGTCATTGCTAATACGCTCAAATCGGTCGGGCTGCATTGGTAATGGGTATGTGTTTCGAGCTGCGTGACTTGCTTGCGTCGCACGGTCATAGGCAATCTCCCTCTCGGTTTTTACCCAAATCAACACCACGGTTGCATCATGCTTTGTAGCAATACTTCTCAGGTGCTCACGATCTTTAAGAAAATTGAACCCTGTATCAAAAATAACGCTGTCACCTCCAGCGAGCAAGTCGTCGGTACGTTGATTTAAATATGCATACAGTTCTAAGTTCTCTTTATGGGAATGTGTCGGATTGGGGTATCTTTGGTTTCGCTCTTTGTCTGCCCAGACATGTGTTGCGCCAGTGACATTATGAATAGCCTGCGCGGTTGTAGACTTGCCCGCTCCTGGGTAACCAAGCATGAGGTATAAAGTTGGTTGTTTCACTCTGCTGTCATGGTAGCATGCAAAAAGCTCGAACACCACGCGTGACATATAGGCTATACTGTGTTTTAATATTCTTTTAATCGTTGAGAATATGATAATGCCGAACGTCGAAATATCGAACATATCAGTGCGCCAATTTGTTATGGCTGAAGAGCCAGATATTGCGCCTGTTGCAAAAGAGCTACTCGCAGATTTATATCAAGATAGAGGTCCAGACGCATATAAAAAATGCTGCTCATATACAGAGAAAGAAATATGCTACCGTGCTGATGTCGGTGAACAACCAGTTGGTATTGCAACGGCCCTTACAACACCTGAAAGCAGTGAGGTTATTATTCGTAGGGTTATTGTAGCTCGCAAGTTCCGTGGGCAGAGCGTAGGTTCTGTATTACTTTCGAGATTAGAGCAAGATGCTCTAGCAGAGGGCAAACAACGAGCAAGTTTATATGCTTTAGATAAGAAAAGCGTCAAATTTTATCGTCAGCTAGGCTACTGGATGCAGTACCCTGAGCCAACATATAAAATGGTTAAAAAATTAGTCGTCTAAAGGACGTTGACTGTGTAGTTCCCGGAGCGTTTCTTGTGCCTTAGTGCAATCTGTATCCATTTGATCAAGTGGGCTGAGGATGACTCTCACGAGTCGAGCACCAAGACTACCTAAGAGCTGTCCTGCAGTTTGCAGTCGGTTCATAGCTGTAACTTTATATTCTGGAGAAGAATATAGATCCATATATTATAATTATATCATACTAATGCTTAACAAGCAACAATTATTGCTCAAGTGAATTAATGATTTCTTCATCCAGCACGAGAGTACACATGCCACTTTCGTGCGATCATTGGTGTGTATTGAATTACCATACTTTTCGTTCTTCTTAGAACTCATCAGTACAAATATCTATTTGTAGAAGCAGGAATGACAAGTAGACAATAGTTAGAGAAACAGAAGAAGTGGCAGCAGCCAGATTATCTGAGAAAAATCTCAAACTACTCTCTGCTTGCCATTCCTCGCTAAGTGACTAATCCTTTTCAGTCACCATCTTGAACACGGTGCCACCGGCGCCGAAAACGATTGTGAAGAAGGATACCCAACCCAGAGACCCGACTGTGTTAGCAGTGTTGCGAAGAGCAATAATCTCTTGAATAGCAATCGGACGATCCGGGCAGTCTTGGTATTGGTCGGGTTCAGCTTCTGCGCATGCTTCAAGCATTGTTGCCTGAACGTTAAGCTCGCCTACGCGGTTAACTGCATACACGATTCCCAAGCCGAGACTTGCAACGATAGAAAACGCAAGAACTAACTTCAGTATTGCCATGATTCAACTCCTTGATAGGTGCGGGTATCGCAATTGCCTTGCGCTACTCACTGACTGCGAATCCAAGCAGGTATCGCCTGAGTGATTCACGTCCGCTGGACATCTCAAGTGGCATGAGCATCAACAGAAGATGCTCTCCCTGGATCCAGGCTGTACCTGGGTGCTTACCAACGTCACTAATAAAACTAGCCATGGCGTTCTGCTGATCACCAGAGTCGAAGTATTCGAGTGCGCGCTCTGCGGCCCACTCAAGGTGTTCCTTGCCGGACATTACCATACGCTATCTCCTTGAAGTAGCTGTGACACTGACTGAAGACGATATACCAATAATGTAACCGAGGTTGTACCAGTTGCTACCAGGCACCTGATAGATAGTTACAGACTGTTCGAACAGGCTGTAGATGAAGCTCGGTATGACCAGAAAGCCATGTAGTAAACCCCACCAGAACGTGGTGTGTGAGTTTATGACATCTTGTGCCAGAAAATTATCACCGATTTCACTCAAAAGAGCTGCACCCAAGATAATAGCTGACATTATCACGAACAGAACGAATAGAACCAAGCCTGCTGTCTTACGCAACGTGAACTCCTTGCTCTCGTGGGTTTAGTGGGCCGTGCAGCACAACCGCCTTAAAGTGCGGAATTACTGCAGCGAACGCCGACTATTAAGTCGCCGTGTAAGCCACCGTACTAACAGGAAGAACAATGCGACTGCATCAAATGCCAGAATCAGCTGGTAAGGGAGCGTGAAGAATCATGATGACACATATTTTGAGAATCGGATCCACGAAGAACTCCTTGGCTGTAGGGCTTCTCTTTTCTCTCGACGTGAGAATAAAATGCACCAGCATGCACTTTATTCTCACGTCGTTATATAACTATTGTCTAGCTTGTCAAAAAACAAAGGGAGCACAAATGTGCTCGACCCTATAACTATATTATACCATATGAATCAATATTTAGTAGTCTATGCCCTTGTTTGCGAGGAACTTGTCATCGAAGTGGTGTTTGATCTTCGTCATATTGGTGGCTATGTCGATTTTATCGATCATTGATTCAGGGAAGTTGCGACCGGTTAGACATAAGCTCACTGCTGGTTTTCGTCCGATTATGAGTTTTTCGAGCTGTGCTTCTGTGAGTAAACCGTCATGTACGGCGTTGTTTATCTCGTCGCATATAACCAGGTCGTACTTGCCGCTTGTAGCGCAGTCATATGCAATCTCGTAGGTTTCAAGTGCTGCTTCTCGGTGTTGTTCTTCTGAGATGTCGTTTGCACTGAGCTCACCGGCGTCGTAAAAACCTTTTCCACCCTTGAAGAAGAATAGATCATCTTTATAAATGCCTTGTATGTCACGTATGAACACGTGCTCACCAACACCCCAATATTTTATAAATTGCACGAAAGCGACGCGCCAATTGTTGCCGAGTGCTCGGGCCATAAGGCCAATGCTCGCACTTGTCTTACCTTTGCTGTCACCTGTGTAGACGAGGACAACCGAATCTTTGGTCTGAAAGTCTTCGAACGCCATTATTTCTTTTTCGCTAACGCTGCATCA
Organism: Saccharimonadales bacterium (SeqCode); assembly: GCA_041744275.1. Taxonomy (GTDB): domain Bacteria; phylum Patescibacteriota; class Saccharimonadia; order Saccharimonadales; family JBGTLD01; genus JBGTLD01. The sequence goes on from JBGTLD010000003.1 coordinate 8,905, forward strand.
ATTGTAGGCCTATCGAAACCAACAATAATGGTGCCGTCAATATCAACGACAGGTATGCCCATTTGGCCTGATTTATCGACTGCTTCTTGGGCATAGTCTTTGTTTTGTTCGATGTTTCGCTCTTCGAACTCAATATCTTTCGTCTGTAGATAGTTCTTTACCATTTTACAAAACCCACACCAGTCAGCTGAATATACTATTACCATTGTGTTAGTTCTCCTTTTCTTTGCTCGTTATCGCAGTTTCGGACATTGGTTTATGTAAATATCGTATCAATAAATACACAAGACCTAAAGCAGCTAATGTGACAGTCACCGCCATTATTGGCGCTGATAATTGATGTGTGAGTGCACTGCTTGTTGTTGTATGTTGTTCGCCGGCATGTCCTAAAATATGCATAGTACTAGTATACAGTTGCTATACTTTAAATATGAGAAAAAAATTACTAGTTGGCGTATTGGGCGGGTTTATTATTGCATTACTATGGGTTGTGGGGCTGCGATTTGCGCTCTACAGCGCTGAAAATACACATTATCATGCGAATTTTGCCCTCTTTGTAAACGGTGAACGAGACGCGTTTGATAATTTTACGTTTTATGAAGAAGTCCAGAGTTGTAATAGTGAAAACGTGAATAATCCAAAAATTAGAGTGCACTTACATGATATGACACCCGATATCATCCACGTTCATGATGATGGTGTGACGTGGGCTCACTTCTTTGCAAACCTAGGATATGGCCTTACGAATAATGCACTCGAAACTGATGCTGGCGTGTTTGTTGACGGTGAAGATGGCAATAGTTTAACGTTTATTATAAATGGTGAACCAGTAAGCGCTATTGCGAACAGGCCGATTGGCGACCGAGATGTGCTGCTTGTGAGTTACGGCGATGAAGATGATGCGGTGCTTCAAGATCGCTTTGCACAAGTACCCGAAACTGCAGAAAAGTTTAACTCAAAACCTGACCCATCAAGCTGTAGTGGGAGTGATGCTGCCTCATTGTCAGAGCGGTTTCGTCATGCAATTTTCCTAACGAAGTAAGGTTCTGATAATTTTTGATACCTTTGTTGCTTGCACCTCAAGCCTCTTGCTTGCTATACTCTGGTTTGTATGGGGAAAACTGCAAAAAAATCGTCGAAACGTGAGAAAACAATCGATGATTACATGCAGGATCAAGCGGATGCTGCTAAAAAGCTATTTATAGGTTCTACCATGAATTTAAGTTTTCGGTTAGCTATCACCGTGTTGATTCCCCTTGTTGGTGGGATTAAAATTGATCAGCGGTATGACAGTGCGCCTTCATTCACACTCGCAGGTATCGTGCTGGCAATATCATTCGGCACTGCAGCAGTCATGAGCACCGTAAAAGAAGTCAACGAGCTACAAGCAGAAGAAAGTAAGAAGGGAAAGAAATAGCGTGTTACAGTTTTTGAATCGTTTTGCAGCAGCTGGTGAGTCTGGCCCTGTCGTACACATTGTTCCTGGTGAACTGTTTACGCTTGGTGGACTATCTATAACTAACTCTATTTTTTATGGTTGGATTAGCTCCATCGTTATCGTTTTGTTTGTTATCGCCCTTTCAAAACGCACAACGTTAATGCCAAAGGGTGGAGTGGTGCAATTCCTTGAAATCTTTGTGAATTTCATTACGAATTTATTGCAGTCTAGTCTTGGGAGCCGCAAGAAGGCATTGAGGTATGCTCCCTACTTTGCAACCATCTTTGTATTTGTTCTGTTGACCAACTGGCTTGGTCTTATACCGGGTGTTGGTGAGACGATTACCATAAACGGAGAACCGGTATTACGGCCACTGACGGCCGATTTAAACGGTACACTTGCAGCAGCGATCGTGATTATGTTCTTAGTGCAGTACTTTGCGATTCAAGAATCGGGCTTCATGAAGCATCTCGGGCACTATTTTCAAGGGAGCTTGAAGAACCCAATAACCATATTTCTTGGTGTTTTTGAAATACTAGGCGAATTCATTCGTGTGGCGAGCTTGTCACTGCGACTCTTCCTGAACGTTACTATCGGTGAGGTTATCATTGCTGTGTTTACATTCCTGGGCGGCGTAGCAGCTCCAATTACCGTGTTCCCATTCCTAATACTAGAATTGCTTGTTGGTGCCTTGCAGGCCTATATATTCGTCATGTTGAGTGTGATGTATTTAGCGGTTGCCATGAAACACGGCGCTGAGCATGAAGAAGAGATTTCACCAGATTCTGTGCCCCATATCACTAAGATCAAGGAGGCACATGGATAGGTTTCAGATAGATGTATAGGGTGGAATAATTTTTGATAACAATTTAAGTTATAAGCAGTAATGAGTAAATAAGGAGTTAGAATGTTATTTTTAGCACAAGCAGCACTTGACGTAGAAGTTATCGCAAAAGGGTTCATGATGGCATTTGGTATGCTTGGCCCAGCAATTGGTATTGGTTGGATCGGAAGCAGTTTCATGAACGCTGTTGGTCGTAACCCAGAATCAAGTAAGTACTTAGGTCAAATTTTGGTTATTATCGCCATTATTGAACTTATGGCACTGCTCGTATTCGCGTCACTATTTATCATTTAATTTCAGAAAGGTAACAAATGCCCTACACAGTATTTGCCGCAGTAGAAGAATCTTCAGCACTGCCATTGGGTTTGAGTCTTGAGTCACTCATCATTCAGCTTATTACCTTTTTGATCGTGTTTTTCATCATAAAGCGATTTGCAGTTGGACCAATTGTTCGATTGTTAGAGAAGCGTCGTGTAACTATTGAAGACGGTGTCAAAATGGGACTTCGGATGGAACATCAACGAGAGAAGGTTGATAAAGAACTTGCAGAGCTTAAGCGTGAAGCCAGACATGAGGCTGATCGAATTATTGCGAACGCAAATAAGGAAGCACGAGAAGTGCTTCGTGCTGCAGAAAAAACAGCACAACGTAAAACTGATGCAATGCTTTCAGATGCAGAGGTACGAATTCGTGAAGAGCAAGAACAAGCTCGACGGAGTCTAGAGGGAGAGCTTGCTGGTTTGGTTTCTGAAGCGACAGAGGCAGTTGTTGGAGAAAAGGTCGACCAACGTAAAGATGCCGACATTATTAAAAAAGCCATGAAGGGCCGTAAGTAAGTTGAGTACAACACGTCACGATTTGAGTCGCTTGATAGCAGAGCGCACACGCCACATTAGCGATCGAAAAGCTTTTGTGCAAGAAGTCGCGGCGTATGTACTGCATGAAAATCGTACAAATGAGCTCGGGTCCTTAATGAGAGATGTTATGGTGCATCGACTCGAATACGGCTTTGTTGAAGCGACTGCTGTATCTGCTCATGAGCTCGATGCAACGTCACTCGCTGATATAAAAGATATTTTGAAACATGAATATCCAGACGCAAAGAGTTACCACATTAATACCCGTATAGACGCAGCGCTGGTCGGAGGAGTGAGAGTTGAACTACCTGATCAACAACTTGATCTGACCCTACGACGCAAGCTCAGTACATTTAAACGACTTACCATGCAAGGAAAGGAATAACCGCTGTGAGTGACGTATCCATTAAAGAATTATCAGATGACATCCGTGCAGCTATTGAAGCACTAAAGGCCCGCCCTGAGCTTGAAGACGTTGGTATTGTTACCAGAGTTGGTGACGGTGTTGCGTGGATTTACGGCCTCCACGAATGTGGCTATTCCGAGATGATTGACATTACCGCACAGGATGGTTCTACCATTACTGGTTTCGCGCTTAGTCTTGGCCACGAAGAAATTGGTGCCGTTATCCTTGGAGATGACACACAGGTTAAGGCGGGTGCAACCGCGAAATTAACCGGCAAAGTACTTGAAGTGCCTGTAGGCCCCGAAATGGTTGGTCGGGTTGTAGATCCACTTGGCCGCCCTCTTGACGGTAAAGGTAGCATTAAGGCATCGCACACTTCACGAGTTGAGCGCCCTGCCCCAGGTGTGCTTGACCGAAAGAGTGTACACGAGCCACTCATGACTGGTATTACCGCAATCGATGCAATGGTGCCAATTGGGCGTGGCCAGCGTGAGTTGATTATTGGTGACAGGCAAACAGGTAAAACTGCTATTGCAATTGACACAATGATCAACCAACACAAGCAAAACACCGGTGTTATTAACATTTATGTAGCGATCGGCCAGAAGTTGAGCAAGGTTGCCCGTCTTATCGACCGCTTGAAGCGTGAAGGCGTGATGGATCAGACGATAATTGTTGCTACAAGCGCAGCTGATCCTGCAAGTATGCAGTATTTGGCTCCATATGCTGCGACTGCAATGGGTGAATATTTCCGTGACAATAAAAAGCACGCGCTTATTATTTACGATGACCTTACCAAGCACGCTGCTGCCTATCGTCAGATGAGCTTGCTTCTTCGCCGCCCACCAGGTCGCGAAGCGTATCCTGGAGATGTGTTCTACTTGCACTCTCGCCTGCTTGAGCGTTCAGCAAAATTGAACGATGAGCTTGGTTCTGGGTCGCTTACCGCACTTCCAATCATTGAAACGCAAGCTGGAGACATCAGCGCCTACATTCCTACCAACGTGATTTCTATTACTGATGGTCAGATATTCATGGAAACAAACTTGTTCTACCAAGGTATCCGCCCTGCTATCTCAGTTGGATTGTCTGTATCACGCGTTGGTGGTGCTGCCCAAACAAAGGCTGTGAAGAGCGTTGCAAAGGGTCTTCGTATTGACCTCGCACAGTTCCGTGAGCTCGCTGCATTTAGTCAGTTTTCTACAGATCTCGACCCTGAAACTCGCCAGCGTATCGAACGTGGCCAGCGCTTAACTGAACTTTTGAAGCAACCGCAGTATAGCCCTTACGCAGTGTGGGAAATGTACGCAATATTGTTATCTGCGAGTGATGGCGCGTTTGACAAAGTACCACTCGACAAGGTCAAGACAATTGCTGCCAACTTGCTTCGTGAGCTCAAGCATGACCACGGTAAAGAAATGGAGTCTATCAACTCTGGTAGTGAAGCTGATGACAAGACGCAGAAGATGATTATCAAGGCTGCACACACAATCGCCGAGAGCTACCACCCAGAAGAAGAGAAAAATAAGGCTTAAGAATGGCAGATTACATAATTTCTCAAGCGGACTACAGAGAAGGTACTTTCGTAGAAGTTGACCCGGATCGCTATGAAATGCTTATGGCAAATTCACAGTTACTTGATGGGGCTAGAGCTGAAGCGATTCATAGAATTGAACGGAGTGGAACTAACTTGCAGTGGCGTGAACGACGTATTGCTGTAAGAGTTTTGGCTGCAGCAGTTTTGGGTGTGAGTGGTGTTGAAAGTATTTCAGACTTTGACCATGAGCAAGACGAACTTACTCGTGTAGAGCTTGATGAACTTATGAAGTTAGAGAATGATTACTATGCAATACAGCGTGCAAAGGTTGATGGTGGAAGAAATGCCGAAAAGAGTTTGTTCCCCAACCACGCACAGCGTATTGGCGTTGGTACATCACTCGCAAAATATCCTGGATTTTACGAAAGCAAGATGACAGCTGGAGATACGATTAATGGCTAATACAATCACGCTCAAGCGCCGCATTGGATCTGTGAAGAATACGAAGCAGATCACGAAAGCTATGGAGCTCGTTGCAGCAAGTAAAATGCGTAAAGCACAGGAGTTTGCTACAGCAAGCCGCACCTACCGTATTGCGGCGTTCTCTTTGCTGACTCGGCTCAGTAAGTTAACCGCTGTAGAGGAGCACCCACTTTTTGCGCAACGTGAAATAAAAACGAGGCTGCATATTGTCGTGACGAGTAATCGTGGCCTTGCTGGTGCGTATAACTCAAACATTATTCGTTTGAGCACCAAGGCTATTCAGCGCGATCGCAAGCAAGGCGTGAAGTCTCAAGTGATTGCGATTGGAAAGCAAGGAAGCAATTTTGTGCGTCGTCTAGAAGGCGTTGATCTTTTGGCTGTATATTCTGGTTTCGGCGATCATCCGTCAGCTAATGATGTCCGTCCGCTCTTGAACACTGTTACAGAGCTTTTTGAAGGTCAAAAAGTTGATGCAGTAAACCTCATTTACACTGACTTTATTTCAAATATTCAGCAAGTTGCAACCGAATTGTCACTGCTGCCTGCGCGCTATGAGGCGACTGAAGAAGATGCGGCGGTTAGCCTTGACGACGTTACCTTCGAACCGAATGTGAACGACGTGCTCGATAACGTTGCAATGCGACTGGTTGAGGTGCAAATTTGGCAAGCTATGCTTGAGAGTATTGCGAGCGAGCATTCTATGCGTATGATGGCGATGAAGAGTGCAACTGACAATGCCTCTGATTTGATTGATGACCTTACCCTTGCCTTCAACACTGCACGACAGGCATCGATTACACAAGAACTTGCTGAGATTACTGGTGGAGCGGAGGCGATGAAGTGAGAGAACGCATTCAGGTAGCAGCACCTTTTCCTCAAGTTGATCAAACACAAATACAACACAATGTTGATATCACTTTAAATAGTTTTGAAGGTGCTATAGACAGTATCTCTCAAGCGGTCGCAAAAGAACCAGTCGCGATAGTTACGCGTCGTAGAAAGAAATTGCTGGATATTGGTACTGAAGTTGGACACGAAGGGTATATACTGGTACGAAACGCTATTCACCTTATGCTTTCAAAAGTGGTTGAGGGGTCTTACGTAAAAGGTTTCAACGATGGAGTTGAAGCACAGCGTGCGATTCATGCTGGTGGAGCACAAATGTCTGAAGAGGATGTAAAATAATGACATCTCATGAAAAAGGTCCAGTTAGCCCCTATCAGGGTATAGTGAATAGTTATGTCGAATCGCTTATGGATAGAGACGATGTAGCCGCTTTTGTATCTGGCCTGTCGGCTGAGCAAAAAGATGAATTTGAGCGCATACAGTTGGGGCATACGCACGATATGTTAGAGAAAAAAATGAAAATCGAGGAAGGTAAATCTCTTGTAAAGGGCGATGTCGATGAGGCAACAATACGGGCCAAAGTGCTTGGCAGGGATTTTCTGAATTATTTGAAGGGTTATAATGACGCACAGGCGCAAGGAGAACAATAATGGCGACAGCAACGAAAGATAAGAAATTAACGAATAATGGAATAATTAGCCAGATTACTGGTGTGGTCGTCGATGTGGATTTCCCAGAAAACCACTTGCCTGCAATTTACGATGCACTGCACGTGAGTGTTGACGATAGAGACCTTGTATTTGAGGTTGCGCAACACTTAAGTGAGTCCTCAGTTCGGGCTATTGCGCTTGGATCAACTGATGGGTTGCAGCGTGGCGCAACAGTTACCGCAAGTGGCGCCCCGATTAGTGTGCCAGTTGGCGAGGAAACGCTTGGGCGTATGTTTAATGTCGTTGGTGAGCCAATTGATGGCAAGGGTGGCAAATTCTCGACAACATCTCCGATTCACCGCAACCCCCCTGCTCTGACAGAACAATCTGGTGCGGTTGAGATTCTTGAAACAGGTATTAAGGTTATCGACTTGATTTGCCCGATCACAAAAGGTGGTAAGGTCGGACTCTTCGGTGGTGCGGGTGTTGGTAAGACCGTCCTTATTCAAGAACTTATAAACAACATTGCGAAGTTTCACAGCGGTTCATCTGTATTTGCCGGTGTTGGAGAGCGAACTCGTGAAGGAAACGACCTTTTCAACGAAATGGCAGAGTCAGGTGTACTTGATAAAACGTCACTCGTGTTTGGTCAAATGAACGAACCACCAGGAGCACGACTCCGTGTTGGTTTGTCTGGGCTTACGATTGCAGAAGGTTTCCGTGATAAGGGTTCAGATGTATTGTTATTTATTGACAACATTTTCCGCTTTACGCAGGCTGGCGCTGAGGTGTCTGCATTGCTTGGACGTTTGCCTTCTGCAGTAGGTTACCAGCCAACACTTGCCCAAGAAATGGGCCAGCTCCAAGAACGAATTACCTCGACCCGTAAAGGTTCAATCACCTCTGTACAAGCCGTATATGTACCAGCCGACGACAACACTGACCCAGCACCTGCAACAACCTTCGCCCACCTTGACTCCACGATTGTACTAAACCGTGCGCTGACTGAACTTGGGCTTTACCCAGCAGTTGACCCACTCGACAGTAGTTCTACGATTCTAGACGCTGAAATCATTGGTGATGAGCACTACAATGTTGCCCGCGAAGTCCAGCAAATGCTTCAACGATACAAAGACCTACAGGATATTATTGCTATCCTTGGTATGGAAGAGTTGTCAGATGAAGATAAGCAGACTGTCGCTCGTGCTCGACGCATCCAGCGTTTCTTAACACAGCCATTCTTTGTAGGTGAAGTATTTACAGGTATTTCAGGACAGTATGTAAGCCTCGCAGACACTATTGCTGGTTTCCGCGAAATCCTTGATGGCAAGCACGACGATCGCCCTGAGAGCGCTTTCTACATGAAGGGTGCTATCGACGAAGTCACAAAGGAATCGTAATGATTACGTTTGAACTCGTCACATTAAATGGCACCAAGTTTGGTGAGGAGGTCTATGAAGTCATACTTCCCACGCTGAACGGTGCAATTGGTGTGCTTCCAGGGCACATGCCGCTCGTAAGTGTCATCACGCGTGGTGTGATAAGCGTACGCCGCACGCCTACAGCGCCAGATGATGAAGTCGAACACTATGCGACTGCTGGTGGGGTTCTAGAAGTCCGCGACAATGTGATGCGTGTGCTGGTTGACGAAGCTGATCACGCTGATGAAATTAGCGAAGCAGAGGCAGAAAAAGCGTTTGAACGCGCAAAACAGATGCGCTCTGAGGCGAAAGACCAAGTGAGTCTTGAAAAAGCTCAGGCTATGATTGACCGGCATGCAACGCGTCTCCAAGTTGCCGGTCTTCGCCGCAAAAAACGTCGTTAGCCAACTACTAACTCAAACGAATAAATGAGGATAATATGTCATACGAAAGAACCCCAGAAATAGGAAGCCCTACAGTCGAATTAAATCTTTCCGTCACAAGACTGGTTGATGGAATTGGATATGGCGAAGGTACAATCTCGCACGTCGCACGTGCCGGGAGCGAAGTGCCTAAAACAGAACTCGCGAAGATTGAAGACGTTATTACGAGCCCAGACATACTAATGCCGGTTTCAAAGTATAAAGGCCGCGAAGATTTGCTTGCAGACGATGGCTGCGGAGACGGGAGAGGTGTGCTTACAATCATTGAAAACGGCGAAATACGCAAAAAATCATTAAACCGAGCCAAGGTATTTGGTGGTGGTGCGACCATGACGCTCTCAGCCATGATAGCCAACAAAGCAATGCCATTCCAGAATCTACAAGATGCATTTACAGAATCGATGCAGCAAGCATCTAGTCATGGGATTGACTTCGGCGCACACAGCGACGAGCACGCAAGTGATGATAAAAGTGGCTGCGGCGCAATTGATAACGCACCAAAGATACTCCGCAATGCAGTCCGTATGAAATCAGAAATTGCGGACACTATTACTGCGCTGGGTATTGATACAACCGGTCTCGATGAAGTGAACGATGCGTTTGGCTCGTATGTTTCAGGATTAGACGATGCACAATACAATGGAAAATCTGTACTTGATGGTATAGTCTTGCAAGGAAAAGTCATTAAGCAACTTAAGTCCTCTCACAATGAAATGTACATTGTGCTTAATACTGTTCCAGGATATACGGTAAACCAAATTGCTGTACGGGACGCGAGTAAGGAAAGCGTACAAGTATTTGCGGTAGACGTGTGGCGTATACAACAAATTGCAGAAAAGATGTACACCGACACTACCAGTCAACATAAGGCGCTACTAGGAGAGCTTGTGTATACGCTTGCGACCGCTGCTACCTTAACAAAGGGCGATCTCCCTGTGTACAGCGTAAGCAGTACGTAATAGCATGTACTCTACTCTTGATTGATAAGTTCTTCTTCAAAAGCAATTATACCGTTTAGGGTATTTGGGTATTTTCTTATATCTGGCATATCTAAAGCTATTACTTTTTTCCATACGGCTTTGATTAATAATTTAATGCGCGCTTCTTCGGTATCATCAAACTTCAGCGTCAATGTATCAATAGTTCCGTTATCGTTTGGCTCGACAAATTCTAGGCTTCCTGCGATAACTTTGTAGCCTTTGTATGAATGAGAGTTCTCGACTAAAATTTTGTAGCAATAGAGTTGTGTTTTAAATTTATGTAATTTAGCATCCTTACGCCATTTGTCGAAGCCTTTCCCTGTTTTGTAATCGACTATCGTAATTGTCTTGTCTGATTTGTTAATGTCTAGTCTATCTATCTTACCGCTCATGTGTGCATCACCAACAAAAACACCTTCTCGAAAGAAGTTGTGCTCTGGAACATTTCCCAGATTCCATGTTTTTTTGGCGTAATCAAGGTAGGTCGTTAGTGCGTCATGCCCTCGCTCAATTTGCTGTCCAGCTGCTTGAATCGGTAGTTTTTTAGAAGCAATACGCTTATCAAAGATGGTGAGCACAGCATCTTTATTAGGTAATGATCCGTGTTCATTGAAAGAACGCTGGGTCCACTCAAGTGTCTCGTGGATCGCATTACCATACTGCCCATGGACGCCTGGTGCTTTTGGAAAACGGAGCAATGTATTAAATAAAAATACTTCTGGCCCTCCGTGAATGGTATCGGTAAATGAATTTAGGTGCGTTGGGCTAAGTTGATATGTCTCAAGTCTCGGGACGGCAAGATCACGTAGGCTTGTAATGCTATGTATGTGTTTCATACGCCAATCGTATGAAACAGCTTCGCGGGTAATATTCGATGCAGCTTCTTTCATCACTAATTGGTTTGTCTCGGGTAGCAGTGGAGAAAGTATTGTATTCTCATGCACCTGTTCGTTTAGGTAGCTCAAAGGCTTGGAGGGTTTGCCGTCGGTGTGAGTACTATAGCTTGTCATGTAGAGCCCTACCTTTGCCCGGGTTATTGCCACATAGAGGAGGCGCAGGCGTTCATCGTCGGTTGCTCCTGGGTGACGTATAGGTTTTAAGTTTTCACTCATTGATAGCTTATTGGTATTACTTCGTGAGGCACGACCCCACACATCGTCGTGACAGCTCAGCAAAAAGACGTGCTCAAATTCGAGTCCTTTTGCTTTGAAGGCGGTTAAAAGCTGCACGGCACGGGTGCTTTGTGTATGTGGGCTGGTGTTAAGCATTTTCATGCCGGCTTGGTTGTACGCATCAACGAGGCCAACAACATCAGTGACCATTAATGTTTCGCTCGACACTGCTTGACGTTTTCTGACGTGGTTTCGTAGTACTCGTAAATGCGATAATGTCGTATAAAATTCGTCTGGACGAGCTGCGATAACTGCAGCGCTTGTATAAAATTCCCTAAATGGCGAGGAGATCTCATTGTAATCATCTTCATGCACAGAGACAGGTTCTGTACCAAGTATGTGGTCGATAATCATTTCTGCTGAATCAGTCTCAAGTTGCAATGAGAGCTTCACAAGCAATAACGCGTATTTTCTAGTGGAGGTGTCATCGAGGGCGACGTGTGTCCAGTTGGTTTCAGACTTAGAGTCGTGTACCGTCCATGACAACTTCCAGAGAGTACTTATGGGTATCTGCCAAAAGTCATAACTCAGCACTTCTGGCCACAGTTCGTTTGAAGTCTCTATGTTGTGATCTTTTAGTGCAACAAGTAGTCGGCAGATACTAAGAAGTTCGCGGATAAGTGGTGCATCGAGTATGTTTTCGCGTCGCTCGTAGTTTACGGCAATATTCTTCGCGTTCAGGTGGGTCACCATGGTTTCGAGTAGGGCATGTTTTGGTGCTAATACCGCTATTTCTTGTGCGTCGACACCAGATGCAGTGAGGCTCTCTATAGACGTGCTCACCCAATCGTACTGCGCAATGTCGCTTTCAAGCTCAGTTCTCTGTACAGTAGCATTCTTAATCTTTTCATTTGCAGCCCTCAGTTGCGCTTTGCCATTCTCTGTACCAAGGTCTAAAGACTCTTTTATCTGTGTGCCTACATTAGCAGCCACATGGAGTATATCAGCGTGTGAACGGTAATTCTCTGTCAATTCTGTGAGCTTCACGTCATGAAACGATTTATAGAAATCAATCATGTTTGAATACTGTGCACCTTGGAACGAAAATATCGCTTGATTATCGTCACCAACGGCCATAACATTTGGTCTACCTTCATGAACAGGGTTGTCGGCAAGTAGCTGCACAAGCCGTAACTGGGCTGCGTTTGTATCTTGAAATTCATCTAAAAGAATATACAAATACTGCTCTTGTAGCGTGAATTTTAGGTCGGTATTCTCCTCGATCGCGCTGATTGATCGAATAATCATGTCATCAAAATCGTACAATCCGCGCTCGATAAGCATCGATTCGTACGCGTATAACGTATCAGCGAGTGCAAGGCACTGCTCGTTAGCGCTGTGGCCAGAAAAAACGTACTTGTCGTGGGTGTCCTTCTCGAGCCATTTATTTTTCCATGCGGTAAGCGGTGTTGATTTCTCGACGTTTTCTGCGTGAAGTAACGCCTCTTTGAGCTCGTGCTTCGTTAGTTCAAGTAATGAGCTGTATCTGTGGGCCCATGTAGATTCTACGTCATGTAGTGCATCTAGTATTTGGGTGTACAGCGGCAAAGCTGCTTTGTAGGTACCTGGCAGTCGTGCGGGTATTGTAATGTCTCGCAGAGCTTTATTAATCGTAGTTATATCACGGATGTTATCCCGAGCTATAGCTTTGAGCTCTTTCGGGGTAATAAGCGCACGCTTGAGCTCACTGATAGTGGATAGTAAATCACCAATATGGTGTTGAGTATGTTTTAAGGGGTGCTTGTAAGGTAGTGTTTCAACGTGGTGGCGTAGTAATTCTTGTTTTGTGAGTTCATCAATAGGTTCTTGTGCATTGGTGTTTGTAAAATACTGCGGATAGCGTTGTATGATGTCGCTTCCAAACGCATGGTAGGTGCTGATCATGACGTCGTAGGCAGACTTTCCAATAAATCTAGCCAAGCGTTGGCGCATATTGGCTGCACCGCTTTCGGTGAACGTTAGGCACAAAATGTTATGTGGGAGCGTGTCGGTTTTGTTCAGAATGTTAGCGACTCGTGCGCTGAGGAGTTGTGTCTTACCGGTACCTGGGCCTGCAATGACAAGCAGTGGTCCTTCAATAGCATCAACGGCATCTTTTTGCTGTACATTCAGCTTGTCGTACTCATTTGAAAACACATTCATTACGCATATTGTAGCGTGTAATGACGAGGTTGCCCATTATCAGGCGGTTGCATAATAGATAAAACTCTTATCTGATTGTGCTCAACCTGTTAGAATTAGTGTATGGTTAATATTCTCCAAAGAAATTACGAACGTGCGGTCAACAACCGCCTATCTGGTTTCTTAGAGGGCTTTCCTGTGAAGCATTTCGAGAAGAGTGAACTTATTCTTGTACAAGGAGAGGTGCCGTCGTCAGTTTTTTATATAAAAAAAGGTATCGTCAAGACATATAACCTCACCACGCAAGGTGAGGAAAAACCAATTACGTTTGATTCGGCTGATGAAGTGTTCCCTATTGGGTGGGTTTTTTCCCAAGCGAGGTACGCACAGTATTACTATGAAGCGTTCACTGATTGTGAAGTCATCACTATTCCAAAAGAAGAGTATCTCGACTATATTTTGAAAAATAGAGTGACGTATAAAAAACTCCTTGAAGATATTATGAAGCGAATGCTGCAGTATCAAATGCGTATAAATGCTCTCGAGCAATCGAAGGCTTCTGCGAAGGTATTACACACAATACATTACTTATGCCTTTGCTTTGGTCATGATGTCAAGAAAGATATGGTACAAATACAGTTGCCGCTCACACAGCAAGACATGGCAAACTTTATGGGGCTAACGCGTGAAACGACAGGGATTGAACTTAAAAAGCTCCAGAAGCAGGGTGTTTTGACGAGGCAGAAACAGAATTATGTCGTCAAGACAAATGAACTTATGGAGCTTTTGAACGAGGAGTATGACCTCGGAACAATTCTATCGAAGTAGATATTTTCACTAGCACGAAGTCGATAATCTAGAACCGGTCTTGCTGTCGAAATTGTCGGTTCTTGCGATTTAGAAAGTTTTCAATTTTGAGTTCAAGTGTATCTGCCATGTCATCATAATCACCGCTCATGTAATCTCTTGCGCTCGACGTGTGTGTTAATATTTGTACCTTTTTCATTTCGTTGAAACCTCCAATTAATTACTACAGTACTTAAAGCATAGTCGGTTTCAATTGGCTTTACAGTAAAAAAAGTCACATTGTTTATGTGGTTTTTAATACTGTTTCTATGAGTGCTATTAATTCCTTTGGTGATGTACCAGCTTTGAGAACGTACCTGTCTGCTCCGAGTTTATATGCAGCTTTTAATTGTTCACCTTCTTCTAGATTGCTGAATACAATCACCTTAGGTTTTGGGTTCATGTTTTTTACGTCGGCATGCTCCAAGAAACCAATCCCATCAAGTTTTGGCATGTGCATGTCAAGAAGAATGATGTCAGGACTAATGTCTTGTATTGTATCAATGCCATCTTGTCCGTCGACAGCTTCATAGATCGTGTGCGAGGTTAACTCAAGTATCATTCGGTATGATTGTCTGAGAGTTGCATCGTCTTCAACAATTAATATAACTGCCATATCAAACATTATACGACGTAATCTGCGTCGACTCCACATTAACGTGGTGCATTGTTAAATGTATTGAGTGATAGTACTACTTTAGTTTGTTAAGCATAAGTGTGGTTTAATAGAATCGAATATGCATATTGCACACTTCGACCACCTACATCGTCCTCAGTGGACTGAGCGACGAGAACTGTTCACTTCTCTATCTGTTCAAGCACTGGGTATAGGTATTGTTCAGATATTTTTGCCTATTTATGTATTGCTCCTTGGATATAGTTTTACTGTCATGTGTGGCCTGTTTGTGTTTCAGAATATTGTACGAATACCACTTCACCACCTGTCTATGGAAGTGCTCAGGTTTATAGGTATCAAACACTGTCTCATAATTGGTTACCTTGCAACAATCGTTGGATTTAGTGTGATAAGTTTTGCGCAAGCGAATATTGCCATACTAGCACTCGGTTTTAGTTTGCTTGCCGCTGGAGATAGTTTTTATTGGAGCGGACGCGAAGTCATGAGTGTGCAATTATTTTCTAAATCTAACACTGGTAAAAGTATTGGTCTCGTTATGATAGTCGTGTATCTGTCAGCAACCCTCGGTCCACTTATTGGCGGTATGCTTGGCGAGCGGTATGGCATTAACGTAACACTACTGCTTGCAGCAATGATCACTCTGGCTGCATGCGCACCATTGTTGGCGACAAAAGACATGAAAATACTAAACAAACATAAAAAACGCTCAAGCTCCAAGCAAATTCCGCAACTACACTATGTTGCAAGCCTTTCACATAATTTTGAAGTCAAGACGGCCTCATTATTATGGCCAACATTTATTTATCTAATCGTTGGTAACCTCGCAAGTGTCGGCATATTGTTTGCAACCAGCCTTATGTTAACGGTGTACATTACTCGCAAAGCAAGTGTACTTAATGATCGTGGATACCAACGACCATTAATTGCATTCAGCTCTTTAGGTTCTTCTGTAATGCATGTCGCAAAGATATTTGTCATAAGCCTCAGTGGCGCATACGTAGCAACTCTTGCATATAATGCTGCCGCGTCGTTTAAGAACGCACCTTACGCCTCTAGTCTTATAAAAAATGCCAGCGTATATGGGGTGTACCGGTATATTTACAATATGCAATTATTTGGAACGATTGCGAATATCGTCTTGTGGTTAACACTGATTATGCTTGCACTGATAATGTCCCCATCGGCTGCACTTATCGTAATGTTCCTGCTTGCTGCTTTAATAAGCCCGTTTCAGAGTCTTATTACGTATAAAATGAAGTGAGCCCCCGTTCTCATAGCATAATAGTGTATGGTTCTTGCGGTATCCATTTACGGTAACGGCTGTATCTGTACTATAGTATTTGTCATGAATACTATAAATTTTGCCTCTTCGAACAAAGAAAAAATTGTGATTGCGCAGACTATTTGTGAGCATGTAGGCTTATCAATTAATCCCTTGTGTTTAGAGATTGAAGAAATACAAGGAGAAGATCCTGATCTCATCATACGAGACAAGGCAAAACGTGCGTATGAATTGTGTGGTGAGCCAGTCGTGGTTAGTGATGATACATGGGATATTAAGGCACTCAATGGTTTCCCAGGGGCGTATATGAAATCTGTAAACCATTGGTTTACTCCTGCAGATTTTTTACGATTGATGCACGGCATAGACAACAGGGCCGTGACGCTACATCAATATTTGGCTTACATTGATAATGAAGATGTTGCCATCTTCACAAATCAGGTCCATGGCCGCATAACGACTGAAGCTCGAGGTGGTGATGATTCGGTCGCCTCAATAATGCGAGTAACAGAATTAGACTCTGATGATGGCAAGACTATTGCTGAAGCCTTTGAACAAGATCCAGAAGCTATCAAGCATAGGTATATAGATAGAGATGACGCCTGGACGAGCTTAGTAGCGTGGTATAAATCAGACAAGATGAAATAGCGAATCGTTACTTAATTATACTTAGAGGCTTATGTGGCTTTTTGCAAACTCAACAGTGCCATTCACCTTTTTTCCGTAGTTGAAAATATCGTAAGGATCAAAAATGTGCTTTATTTCCTTAAAAAGCGCAACCATGTCATCGCCATATTGTTGCGCCAGGTGCGGTGTGCGAATAATCCCATCATTGTGATCAACACTTATTGAGCCTCGGAATGCAAGAACTAGATCATTCACACGTGCTTCAAGTTCCATAACATCATCTCGGCTCTGTTCAGTTCTATTAACCAGTGGAATAAGTCGGATGCTACCTTCTCCAATGTGGCCTGCGTAGGTATACGTCATATCGTAGTCTTCTAGAATTGCTTCGAGTGCAGCAACGAATTGACCATAGTGCTCAAGCGGTACAATCGTATCTTCAATAAATGGCATCGCTTTTTTAGTGTCTGAGTTCATATCTTTAAGCATCTTGTAACTATAACGACGAATTGCTTGATAACTACTCTTCACTGCCTGATCTTCGATCCATGCCACAGGCACTTGTAAGCTTTGTTCAATAACATTCTTTGCTTTGCCTGCGAGTATTTCAGCCTGCTCTTTGGTGTCGCCTTCAAATATGCCGTAAACGATCATATGTTTGCCGTTTGCAAAATGTGCGTTCTCAGCATCAGCGTGATACTGTTCTTTCGCGAGCTCGTATGTGTGGTGATCAAACGTTTCACACATACTGGCATTATGGTGCACAATTGTGCGTACAATATCTGTTAATTGGCTTATGCCATCAATCGCACAGACGATCATTTGCTGGTAAGGAGCTTTATCGACAAGTTTAAGTTTCGCTTCTGTCACAATACCGAGTGTTGCCTGGGAACCAATGAATAATCGGCCGAGGTTGAAATTGTGCTCTTGTTTATCCCATAAGTCCCATAATGCATACCCCGCGGCGTTTTTTGAGACTTTTGGATGATGACTCTTGATAAGCATCCGGTTATCATTAATAAGTTTTGTGACTTTACGGTATACATCGCCCTCATATGTCATGAGCTCTAGCTTTTTTTTGAGCTGCTTGCGGTCGAGTGATTTAAATTCATATTCTTTTCCATCAGACAACATGACTTTCAGGCTCTCTATGTTACTGCTTGTTGGACCGTAACGAAGGGACAGTTCGCCCGATGCGTTATTACCAATCATGCCGCCAATACCGCACAAGTCCTTTGATGATGTATATGGGGCAAAAATAAGACCGTGTGAACTGACGGCTGCTTCAACATCTCGATGCATAACACCAGCTTGGACAACAATAGTTTTATGAAGTGTGTCGACTTCACTGATACGCTGCAAGTGTGCAGACATATCTAGTACAAGGCCTTCTGTTAATGGGCCGCCAGACATACACGTTCCACCATTACGTGGTGCTATTGATAACTTACCGCCATGTTTGTTGATTCCGGTTACATGGTGAATGATAGCTGCCAAGTCTTCTGTGTCACGTGGGGCAAGTACTGCAAGTGGATGTACCTGGAAGATACTTGCGTCTCTAGAATAAGCCTCGCGCGCAGCAGCTGAACTGTGTACCTCGCCTTTTATAAGATTATTAAGCATATGAATCTATTATATTTGAAGCGTTAGCATTATACTAGTATCAATGACGGGCAAACACAGACACATTATTATTGGCGGTGGATTTAGTGGTCTTCGGGCTGCCCGGATGCTTGCAAACCGTGATGATATTGACGTCGTTGTCGTTAACCCTCAATCGAGCTTTGAATATCATGGCTCTTTGTACAGAAGCGCAAACGGGTATTCACCGCTTGAAACCGTGATTCCGTATCGTGAAATATTCCAGGATACGAATGTAGAGTTTTGTCAGGATTTCATGCTTGATATCAACCCCGACTACAAGCGAATCAAACTACTTAGTGGCAAAGACATGTCATATGATAGCGCAACACTTGCCCTCGGCTATGAGCCCATGTATTTTGATATTCCAGGAATGCGTGAGTTTTCTAGTACCCTATACTCTCTTGCCGATGCGCTAGAGCTTCGTAAGTCACTCGCAGTTCTTGCAAAGAAAAGTATTACAAAACTCGCA
>JBGTLD010000004.1:0-5093 GCA_041744275.1 Saccharimonadales bacterium (SeqCode)
GCGCTGTAAGTGGTAACGCCTCATCATCTGGTAATACATCAGCAGGAAGTGCCACTTCAGGATCGGCTTCTAATAGTAATTCATCAAGTACGAGCATTGGTGTTATTAACAGCGCGCCAACTAGCAGTAGCTCTGGCTCTAGCTGCCCACCTACCGCATTGACTGGTACGCCAATGACACCTCCAACTCCTGTGAACCCGACTACACCGGTTAGTCCAACAACGCCTCTTAGGCCAGCGGGTGGTCAAGGAGCGGTACTTGGTACACAAACAGTTGCTGCTGCCTCAACTATAGCGGCGCTTCCTAATACAGGCTCAAACGCAGTACTCAGCACCGTATCAGCAGCTGTTATGTCACTGGGCGCACTTGCTGTCATCTCACAGTTTGGTTTGAAGACATATAAAAATCTACAATAAGTTTAGGTATAGGATTAATCCATGAATACTATGTACAAATTGGTACGAGAGCGTAGTGGCATAATCGCCGCCTATGCGACGACTCTTGGACTATTTGTGCTCGTAAGCTTTCCAGGAGTGGTTCGACTCCCAACCCCAGAACCTGTACTTGCTCAGCAACAAGCACAACATGAATATCTTTTGTCAGAATCTCAAGAGGTCTCAGAACGTCCAGCAGAAATATTGTCAGGTAAGCCCGCTCGACTTGTGATACCGAGCATGAACATAGATATGAATATATTGGATGGCTCGTACAATCCTAGTACGGGTGAGTGGGATCTTGGCAAGGATACGATTCATTTTGCGTTACCGTCGGTTCTCGCAAATGATTTTGAGGGCACCACGCTAGTGTACGGCCACAACTATGATGAAATATTTGGTCAACTAGAGGGCTTGCCTCCAGAGGCAAAGGTCCAGCTCTATACTGAAAATAATCTAAAGTTTGAGTACACATATACATCTGCAAAGGACCTACTGCCCAACGATACAACTATTTTTGACTACCGTGGAGCACCGACACTCACTCTCCAGACATGTACAGGCAACTGGAACGAACTAAGGCGAATGTATAGCTTTCGGCTCGATGGAGTAACGCAATTACAATGATAGAACTTTTGGTATACAGTTTTTTTGGTATTTGGATTGGGGGCCTGCTTTATAGTATTGTCATACATAATTACCGAGACATAATTCAGACAAAAATATCCAAAAGACGACCCAAAAAGGGTAAAAAGCCACTCATTACTGTAGTGGTATATGCCTACAATAATGAAACAACCATAGAACATGCGCTTCAGTCAGTTATTCAAAATGACTACAAAAAACTGCATGTGCTGATTGTGGACAATGCATCTGATGACACGACAGGAAGCCTAGTCAAATCATGGCTAAAAAATAAGTCTAAGAATAAGTACAGAGTTGTCACGAAACGAAAAGCAGGTGCAAAACGTGAAGTACTATTGAGTGCTATCAAAAAACATGCCAAAGGTGATTTGGTAATTCTGTTAAATGGTAACCTTGCACTTGGTAAAGATTCGATAAAGAACGCGGTCGACTATATGAATCGTGGAGGCATAGATCACCTAGTGTTTCAGCCGATTAGCCAAGGTGTTCGTAAAACACTTGGAAGTGTCGACCAAGCTTTTAATGCACTACATGCATTTCGTTTTAGGCAATTTGGAGTGACGAATGAATATGAGCGTAGTGCATGGCAAGCCGCAGCAATATATAAAAGAGAAGCTCTGATGATGCTTTTAAAGTCCCAACAAAAACCACTGGTCAAACTTTTGAACACCTTTGACGCCTGTACCGTTCGTCATTTAGACGACTCGATAACACTTAGGCAAAGCAAAGAAAACATTGAACTCCTTGAGTCGTTTGATTTGAAGCAAAGAGTCCTGCGCACCACGTTAGGAGTGTTTGAACTGGGTATGTTAGTGTACTTTGTATACTTAGCGGTAGTGTTTCAAGTTCCGCAGTTTCTCATAATGAGCTGGTTGATTATGTCAGGTGTGATAGTGTTTGCTTCGTTGACTGATCCAGAACTCACAACAAGAGATAAGTTCAACTTTGTTTTACTGAGTCCGCTTGTAATTGTTACAAGGTTTTTGCAGATTACTAAATTGACTTTTCGTTTATCAGAAACGAATTGGTTAAAAAGGGATTGGAAATCTGCAACGAACCGCTTCAGGTTATCTGCCGAGTAAAAATGATCTTAGTTAATCCTAAAGAGTCTTTTCAGTGGATTAATTAAGAATCTATCTATCCAGTTTTCTTGGATTGTACCTGTCGTCGTATCGCGATCAAATTCTAAGTTGTTCGTGCTGCTATTACCTGATGACTCGCCACCTGAAGGTTGTTGGCTTTCCTGAGGACTCGACGGGTTTTGTGGACTGGTTGGCTGGTCAGTAGCGCTACTTGAGCCAGATGATGGCTGTGTTTGTTCGTTCTGTGAGTTTGTTCTTACGTCTGGTGTTGGTGCAATATCAACGGCGACTTCAGGGCAAGTCGACGATCGATTTAGTCTCAAGTCTTCAACTACGGCAACGACTCTATAGTTCCCAGCAGGTTCAAACTTGTGTCTGAAGCCAACCGATGGTCTACTGTTTGGCACCGACGGGCTCGCAGTTCGGGTGCTACCTTCTTTAATGAGGTTATTGCCACGGTATATGAAGTGCCTAAACCGTATGTCAGGTATAGAAAATACAGTTGATCCGGCAGAAGTGTTTATGACAAAATCTCTTTCGTCTCTCGGTAAGCCTGATGCTAATACGGATACACCTGTACAGCGAACTTGGGTTAACGTTACGGTGGGCTCTCGCGGTTCAGGAGTAGGTGGAGTAGGGTTCGAGATAACAGGAGTTACAAAGCTTATACCTCGTGTACAAGTCCGGGCAACATTACCAGTTTTGACCTGTGCGATTACAAGGTAGCTGCCTTCTGGTTGGTTATCAGGAATTATTACCCTGAAACCAGTCGGATTGCCGTCTGCTAATTTATTGATATTGCCAGTTGTCACAACTGGACCGTTACCACTTCCTCTATGCACACGATAGCTGTAAGAAAGTGATGCCGCAGAGTTGTTATTAAGTGAAGCTCTCAGTCCCATATCCCATGATCTACCTGCAGGTATGCTATTTGGTGCGGCTGAGTTAATAATACAAGTTGCAGCTGTCGCTTGAGGATCTGGTGTAGGTGGTTGTGGAGCGGGCGCCGGAGCGGGTTGAGCAGCTGGACAGCCTTGAGTGCTCACTGTTAAAGGACTTGATGTCGGGGATATAGTTTGATACCTGCCGTCTCTTCGTACGACTTGCCACGCAGTAATTTTATATCTTGCGTCACACTTGATCGAATTCCAATCATCCGACGTAACGAGGAATCTACTACCCGTAATGACCGTAGATCTCGAGTTCAGAGAACACTTGGATGGGGAATCGCAATCAACTTTCACACGAAATTGTTGATTACTCCTTGTAATGAGAGGAAAGCCAGATGGGGTGGGTGTGCTGTTTCTTCCGCCAGCATTAATATCAACTCGTATCGCATTTACGCTTGGTACAGGATTCGCAACACTTGGAGCCGCATAGTAGTTCACGTTTGATGCACTCGACACCGCCAAGAAACCAACGCCAATAATGCCAAACACAGCCGCAAACGAGAGAGCTTTTGTTTTTT
The DNA here is from genome assembly GCA_041744275.1 of Saccharimonadales bacterium (SeqCode). Classification (GTDB taxonomy): domain Bacteria; phylum Patescibacteriota; class Saccharimonadia; order Saccharimonadales; family JBGTLD01; genus JBGTLD01. The sequence goes on from JBGTLD010000004.1 coordinate 3,630, forward strand.
GAGAGGCTTTTGGCCCAAAGAAACGTTTAAAGAATCCAACTACGGGGTGGTCTTTTTTCTTGGTGTTTTTTCGAGACTTCGTAGAGCGCTTTGCACTAGATTGTTTTAGTGCTGCAAACCGAGAGTTGTTCTTTTTAGGCATAGTATTTCTTTTTTGTTATTTTTTGGTACTTAATTACAACGTATCGCTTTATAATGCTTACGTCAATAATAAAGTCTAGTTATGTCATAAGAAATAAATTCGTGGTGGGGGTGGTTGGAGTTGAACCAACTACCAAGTGGTTATGAGCCACCTGCTCTAACCGTTGAGCCACACCCCCATCACAAAACTACTTCTGTGTCATACGATACTGTGTGCCAGATCAGGGAAAGTATAGCATTTATTGTATACTTATTGTAATGGTACAAAAAATCAAAAATGTAACTATTTCGATTATTCACTACGCCAAGGATGTTCAAGTTGTAGGGCTTGTCGTTTTTTGTGTAATCTTACTCCTTGTGAGCTGGAATGGTCTTAGTGCTATTCAGTCAAACTATGAACTACAACTAGAGATCACCGAGCTCGAAGAGCAAAATAAAGTTCGTGAACTTGCAAAAAATAACCTAGAGCTACAAAACCAATACTTTAATACCGATCAATATTTGGAGCTCGAGGCACGCAGGCAATTCGGCCGTGCAGCACCAGGGGAAACTGTAGTTTTGGTTCCTAAGGAAGTGGCACTGTCTCGAGTAGCAGATGTCCAGCTTATGCGCGTTGAGGAAGTTGAATTAGTAGCACCGCAGAAGCCACTCTGGCAACAAAACTTTGAGTCATGGACTGACTTTATGTTTGGCCGTAATGTATTAGAGTAGCTTAGGGTATACTGATATCTGAAAGTGTATGGGTTTAATAACTACTTATAATGAGCAGCACTTGCTATATATAATTAACATTACAGAAAGGAATTGTATGTCTAAAGACAAGCAAAAACGCGAAGTAAAAAAACCTAAAAAGGCTAAATAGAACGCACAAATGTAGAGATTTGTTGCATCCTGCGACTCATTGACAATACTGGTCGTATCTGATAGGATACAACTTGCGTTTAATTATCGCGGGGTAGAGCAGTGGCAGCTCGTGTGGCTCATAACCACAAGGTCGGAGGTTCGAGTCCTCCCCCCGCTACCAAGAAAAGAGTCCTATCGAAAGATAGGGCTTTTTTCTTGGTCCTGGAGTGACTCGAAGCTCCGACACTGAAAAGGTCGGAGGTGAAGATTGTCTGTGGCAATCTGCAAGAGAATCTTCACCTGACAGCTATGCTGTCATGGCAGAAGTTCTGGGCCTGCAGAATGTGGGCGAGTCCTCCCCCCGCTACCAAAGAAAGAGTCCTATCGAAAGATAGGGTTTTTTCTTTGGTCATTGTGTGGCTGGACTCGAACCTCCACCCATCAAGCTCGTCCGCAGGAGCTTACTCCGAAGACGGGTGT
>JBGTLD010000005.1:0-24883 GCA_041744275.1 Saccharimonadales bacterium (SeqCode)
TGTCTATCACCTCTATAGAGGTGTTGTTGTCTATAACGACGTTACAGCTTTGGTTATTATCGATAGTAACTGTAGAGCCAGGACCAGTGTTATTGACTGAGGTCTGTGCACTTGCAACACCGGTGATGAAACTTGCGGCAAATAATGATATCGCAAGAGTTTTTATAAATCTTTTCATAATGATTCTCCTTGTTCGGTCTTTAGTAATATCTGATTTCTCAAATGAATGAGATTTTAGGAATTTGGTTTTGGCAGTTTATTTCTGAATCGCATTTGTTCGGCGTTGACCGACAATTGCTGCCCCGAAGAGAAGTATTGCGAACGATAGCGGAACAACCCAACTACGGCTTGCTGCTAGTTGCTCGTTTTCATCACTGGTTCCGGGGTCTAGAGAAGTAGTTGTAGCGATGTTTTCAACAGAAGTGCTACTCATTTTGGGGGTATTTACAGATTGGACAGCTGGTTGTTCGCCGGTTGACACTCCAGTTGATACTGGTGAAGGGCTCGTGCTTGTGTTAGCACTTGCGACTCTTGGCGTAAAACCAAATACCTGGGCAATCGGAGCTGATTGACTATTCGAGGATTCGCTAGCCACTTGACCACCGCTACCGCTGCCGCCAGTCTGGCCAGAATTTTGTGGTGGAGTACTATCAGTTGCTGTGGAAAAGCCACCAGCTGCGGTATCAACCCCAAAACTACCTCTCCATCTACCAAAAACATTGATAAACAATACACCGAACCAATCAGAAAGTGAGAATTGGCTATTGGCTATGTTCGCTAGATTAACTCCAGTGAGTGCATTGCCAGATGTTGCGTTACCGGCATTTGTGTTGCCAGTTACGTTTGCGTCACCACTTATTGCAGCTACGTTGATATTATTGTTGATTTCGGCATTGGTTGTGCTGTTAATTTCTGTATTATTTGCCGGGAGCTGACTATTCTGTGACAATCCACTACCAATTGCCGCTGATGTTGATCCGGCAGGAGCATCAAGTATAAGTCCGACCCAATTACCGAGTACGTTTACGAATACGAGTAAACTGTTTGCTCCAACGACTTGTCGTCCCGTTAAATTGAGAATATTTACGTTCGACTCTGCAGAGCCTGTTGTAGCACTTCCGCCCGATGTATTACCACTTACCGCTGCATTACCCGATAGTGCTGTCGAAACTATATTATTATTTATAGCTATATTATCTTCAAAGTTACCAGTGAATGAATTGTCGCGTGTGCTGTCTATAGTGTTATTGCTGTTTGGACCAGTATTCGTAACAGAAGCAGTATTACCACTGAATGCACCTGAATTGCCTGCAGCTATGAGCTGTGATTGCATCCATGCTGGTAACAGAATGTCGCCCTCAAGACTTCCATTAATATTTATTTGACCCACGAACGACTGGCCAGCTGTGATAGCAGAGTTAATAAGATTCAGTATATTGACGATAGCAGATGCGTCACCTGAAGTTGCACTGCCTGCATTGGTATTTCCTGATACTGTTGCGCTACCACTGGCTGACAGAAGGTCGACGTTATTATTAATTTGACCATTTACGGCGTTGTTAACCGTTAGGTTGTCGATCGGCTGTGCATTACCTGCTGCAAGCTGTCGATTATTAAGTTGCCCGGGATCAACTGTTAAGTCACCGAACACATCGCCGTCAATATTCGCGATAAACGTTGCAATTTCACTCGGGCTCATACCCCAGCTTGACTGTAATATATTTATAATAGTAGCCATTGTTGTTGCGTCACCGCTCAAAGCACTGCCACCATTTGTATTTTGTAATACCCCTGCATTTCCAGACACGGCTAGACTATCAACATTTTGGGTTATTGATGCATCAAGATTATTATTGAGTGTTGCACTTGAATTGTTGGTGCTGTTGATAGTGTTATTGCTGTTTGGACCGGTAGTATCTATACCTGCGTTAAGATTAGTGCCGTTAGATGAGATTGCATTATTTGAGTCAGAACCAGTGTTTGATATAGATGCATTCGTACCACCAGAACCAGTCTGCCCTGTAGAGCCTATCGAGTTTGTTGAGCCACTGCCCGTGTTTGCAACCGTGGATGTTGGTGCTGTAGTAGCTGCTGGTGTTGGCTCTACGGCAGGAGGATTTGGATTAGGTTTTGTGAGGGTAGTCTGTACAAACTTACCTTGTCCGGGTGAGAAATACCAGTGCGTGGCTTCTAGTAATCCTGTAGAAGCGTTCAGTTTGTAGGTGTCATCATATGTCGCAGTTCGGGTACCATTATTCGGATTGAAGGTATAATAAGGGTTTTCATACAGACCTGTCTCGGCATTAAGAACAAACGTGTGACTGTCTGAGCCAGTAGGAGTGTTACCGCCATTATATGTCTGAGCAGCAATCGGGAGTGGAAAGAATGTTATCTGAGCAAATATGACCGACCAAAGCGCTACCTGTGATCCTATCCTTTTTAGCATACATACTTTCATAACATTCCTTTCAGTCTTTCTTGATGGTGATCTGTCGTGACTTTCTGTGGCGAGAGTGAGAAACTCTCGCCACCACAGTCTTTTGTCTTTCGGGACTACCGCGTAATAATCTTTGGATTAGTTACGTACGTGTAGTTGTAGTCGTGATGAGGTCGTGTTTGTAGCACTTCCTGTCTCTGCGTCACCACCACTTGTGTTGCGACTTACTGTTGCATCACCTGTAACAGCAGTTTGCACGTTGTCGTTGCTTACAACGATATTTGTGTCGTTGCTAACTCGGACATCTGTTGAATCTCGGAAGATAATATCAACTCGTGAGTCTGGACCGGTGTTTGACACTGATGCGTCATTTCTGTCTGTTGAATTACTACTGAAGACTGCACTGTTAGAGCTTGAGTTGTGGATCTCTGCTTCTACTTCAACTTCATTCTCGTTTTCAGCATCACCAGTTGTTGCGCCACCACCTGTGGTGTTACGTGTTGATATTGCTGAACCTGACTGTGAGAATTGATCGTTGCTCAAGTTGAGTCGTGCGTCAGTGCTGTTGTTGACACGCGCTGTGTACTCTTCTCGGAAATCAATTCTTACTGTTGAGTTTGGACCCGTTGTGTCCACGTCTGCTGATTGAGCTGCTGCTACACCTGTTGTTAGGCTAACACCCATTATCGCTACTGCGATTAATCTAAATAACTTTTTCATAGTTATTCCTTTCGTATTAATTATTATCTTCGGGTGTTCACCCGATTTGATGAGATGTTCAATATCTCATCAAATCGAGCGACCACGCATGGCCACTCTACGGATCACCTATTTCTGGTACGTATCCGTATATCGTTACTTGTTTTAACTTCAGAATTTGAAGAACTGTCGTTGTCAACTTGTGCTTCACCGGTAGTACGTATGTTTATGTTGACGGAATTGTTTGATTCACTTGAAGATGGCGCGGGTGCTTCTTCTGTAACCACTTCAACTGACCCGTTTGCAGGAACATCAATTTTTTGGCCGTTTATTGTAACGTCCGGTTTAACTGATCCTGAAGCTGAGATATTTGCGGTAGAGCTTGAGGGTGTAGGCATTGATTGTCCAGGTTCGGGTGTAGTAATTTGTGTAGAAGTTGTTGTAGAAGTGCTTGTAGCGTCAGCATCTTCAGTCTCGAATGCCATTTCAAATGAACTATTAGATTTGGGTAATTCTGCACTAACTGGTTCTGTGTCGGTTTGCTGAGCGGCTGCCATGGAAAGAGAGAGTGCGATAATAGTTGAGGCCACAACTGCAATAACTAACTTTCGCTTAATTTGCAGTCGATCAACATCAATTGCGCTAACAGCACTGCTGCGATTTGAACCTTTAATTATTCCCATATACCCTCCTAGTGAACCTTACGCAAACTTGTGTTTGTCTGTACTTCATCCTATGAAGGTTTACTGATATGGACTATGAAAAATCTAACTTTTTGTTAACAAAGTAAATTGACCTCTGTAGTATTTCATTGCATTCTGTAGTAGTACTAACAACTGGTCGTATGATTCAGCCGCCATTAACTTTTCACGTAGCTCACGGGCGCCATCAAATTCTTGAATATAAACTTTGCAGAACTTGTTAAGTGTATGTATTTTTCTCTCTTCTTGTGTCCAGGTTGTTTGGAACAACGCTACTTGATTGTAATAAAGCTCAAGACGCTGAAGTGGCGTATAGGATTGCCATGGACTGTTCATAGCAAACACAAACGGATCCTGAAACACACCCCGGCCAATCATTATTCCATCAAGCCCATACTCTTCAGCCAGCTCAACTCCCTGAGAATGTGTGAGCACGTCTCCGTTTCCAACCAGTAACGTTTTTGGTGATAACCTGTCTCGAAGTTGCCGCGCCTCACCTATAAGATCCCAGTGTGCAGGCACCTTGCTCATTTCTTTTTTGGTACGACCGTGAATTGTGAGCATGTCGAGGTTGTGCCCAAGCAAAAACTCTATCCATGTCATATCTATCGTGTTATACCCTAGCCGCGTTTTAACGCTCACAGGTAGGCGCCTCGCAGCTCCGGCTTGCGTAGCCACGATGATTTCATGAGCTAGTGGGCGATTCATTATAAGTGCACTGCATGTGCCGTTTTTTACTTCTGACTTAGCCGGGCAACCCATGTTGAGGTCGATTCCAGCAAAGTTAACACCTTCAGGCAAACCGAGCTCACGCGCAAGCCTGCCGTCTGCAATTTGTGCTGCTATTTCCTTAAAGTTATCTGGTTTTATGCCCCACAGTTGCGCTATAAGCGGTGTGTCTTTCTCTGTAAACTTGAGTTTCTTGAGCAATTTGTGTCGCCCGACACTCATCAAACCATCGACATTCACAAACTCGGTAAAAAACAAATCTGGAGCAGCCGTGTCTGCAATCGTTTGCCTGAATACGGTATCAGTCACATCATCCATCGGCGCCAATACGAAAAAAGGCTTCGAAACTATTCCATACATTATTAAGTCTGCCGCTCTGCTATGTATTCATCTGCACGGTCAATCTTGAACTGAAACAGATTGATCTTCTCAATGTTCCACGTTTGCGCTAATCCCACGATACTGAGCCAATTCTGCACTCTTTTACCTGCTTCACGATCACCGTAAAGTCTGTATTCAATTGCAGCCTGTGCTGCAGTATATTTGTCAGGAGACCATCGTCGTTGTTCACGTAGCGCAATTAACATGCCTCCAACGTGGTGTTCTGTAAACCAGTTTAAATCCATTGAACTCGTAAGCCCTTTCTTTCGGCGAAGACCTGGGTGATGTATTGACTCCAATGCACTTGCTAGTTTTTTTACTTCAGTCTTAAGAGATTCGTCAAGATACTTCTGCGATTCGTCTCTGCGATTCCTTACAGCATGAACCCCCGACCTTCTGGCTGCTGACTGGTCTTCAGCGTAATCTTGCCTTTGTGGGCGTGATGCAAGTGTACCGTTAATTGCCGACCTTCCAAGTGCTGCTGGAAAATGTGGAATATATTTGTATTCATCTGGTGTAAGTGCAATATGCACTCGCCTGCCCCGTGCTGTTTCATAAAATCCTGTTGTATCCTTAGGTTCACGAATATCGACTAAGTCTGGCTTTAATAGTTGTGGATCTGCAAGACTGACATTCAATTCGGGGATAGGACCTAACGCCAACCGTTCAGCTTGATACGCTACAACACGCGAAAAACTGACTTGATCATCCGGGGGTAATTCAAGACGATATGCTCCGGGTAGTGGTTGTTGGCCATGAACTCGTTGTCTACTCATATATCTAGAAAACTACGTTTAGCCCAGCTCGTCAACATCAAATAAAGTCGGTTGAGTTGGTTCTGTGGGTGGCGTCCCCTCTATTAGCTCCTGCCGTAACGCAAGCCAGCCGGCACGCTGTTCAGCACGCTGTTCAGGTGTAAGCATTCTTAATGCATCACCATTAAGAATTATTGACGATTGTTCTTTAGCTATCTCCTCAGCTAAGTGTGCATTTATATCGACAGGGGGACTCATAGGTTGCTCCTCATTTCGTCGCTGGCCGCCTAAATCGTCCCATGCAGAATCTCTACCATAGCCATCATCAGGAGATCGTCTAATTGTTGGCATATTAGAGTTCTTTACTCAAAAAATGAAGTGTCTCATGAACTGTGGGGTCCGCTTTTCTGGCTTCTTTGTCTAATTGAGCGAAGGTCTCTAGCACCGAAGGATCTGAAAGACCGCTAACTGTATCAGTGCTAGCGAGAGCTAAGACTTTTGAGCCTAAGGGCTTCGCTAAGGCATTATCCGTTACATCAATAGTGTCTGTGCGTACTATTTCCGGTAGATCTAGTGTTTGTTGATATGGGTTTTGTTCTGTCATATTTGCATTATAGCATACTTATGGTTATTTTACAAGTAGTGCAATATAGAAGAAGAGCGCTGCGCCAACACTCATATTAATATACGGAAATAGCTTGTAGATACCGAACACTTCGCCTGGTTTTTTTGAGAACATGGGGATGCACATAAGAAGTACGTACAGTGCGCCAGCGCCAAGGCTAAACCAGTTCAGTGCGCTGTATGATAAGTACGCCGCACCGCCGTAACAGAGCGCGCAGTACAGCAGTGTTCCGCGTGCCCGTAAAAACGTCGCAACGGTGTGTATGTTTGCCTGTCGATCTGCCTTAATATCTGGAATTGCCGAGAACGCGTGCATTGCCATACACCAAAGCGTTGCCGCAATAATGAGTTGTAAGGGTGGCAGCGTTTCTTTAAGTAATGCGTATGCAAGCAGCCCAGGAAATATGTATAACGTGTTGAAAACTGAATCAATTATAGGCTTTGTTTTTGCGCGAATTGGTGGTGCAGAGTAAAAAATTCCAAATAGCAGAAATCCCGCATACGCAATCTTGAAGCTCCCTGGAAGAGTATCGAAAAACCAAACGAGTGCAAACGGCACATTCCAGAGAAGTATTGCCCAGGCTAAGCCCTTTCTTTTGTCTGGAGTTACAAGCCCCTCGTAGTCGACCTTTTTGGGATTATGCTTGTCGGTCTCGTAATCAAAAATGTCATTTACGCCATAAATAAGCAGGTTTGCCGGGTACGTAAAGTAAAACGCAAACACTGCTAAAGCTGCCCAGATCAAGCCAGAGGCATCCGCAGATACTGCGCCAATCAAAAATGGACCAAGTAAGTACACCCAAAATCTTGGACGTGAAACATTAAGATATTTTATGAGCATGTGTGATAATTGTAGCAATGATTGACGATAAAATACGGATAAGTGTCATAATTCCGACGCTTAATGAAGAAAAGCATATTGGCACGCTGCTCGACTGCGTAAAGTCGCAAACATTTGCGCCATTCGAGGTACTCGTCGTGGACGGTAAATCGAGTGATGCAACCCAAGAAATTGCCAAAAAGCACCCGGACGTCAAACTCATACGTCGCGACCCGCATGTTGCTCGTCAACGAAATGCTGGTGCCGCGGCAGCCCGTGGAAATATCTTGTGTTTTTTTGACGCTGACGTGACGTTTGAGGCAGACTTTTTAGAACGATGTGTACAGGAAATGCAGTCTCGCAGCCTGACCGTCGCCTGCCCACACTACAGCCCACCAAAAACCTCTAAAAATATCGTAAAAATATTTTTCAGTATTCTGAACTGGTTTTTCAGGAGAGCCCAAAAACGATCGCCTTCTGGTGGTGGAAACTGCATTATTGTCGACAAGCAGCTTTTTGAAGAATGTGGAGGTTTTCCGAACATCCGAGCCTATGAAGATATTCAGCTTATTCAACAGCTCGGCGCTGCAGGAAAGTTTGGCATAGTAAAACCAACATTGTACGTATCTGACCGTCGATTCCATAAATACGGTGCGATCAAAACAATTGGGCTGTATATTGTACTTGGCTTTCTATTTGCGTTCCGTTTGCATAAAATTGCAGCAAAAATTGAATATGAGTTCAATAACTATGCCTAAAAAAATCTATGGGTTGGCAGTTGTGCTAGCTGTTTCGGCATTTTTTACCGCTACACAGCCAATTACTCCCGAAATGGCGATCGTGTCGAGCGTATCCGTACTGTTTTTTGCGTTTCCAAGCTATAGAGCAGTTTTGAAAGACTTATCGGTAAAACACGGACTCATTGTACTTGGAGCACTGGGATTGTATGCACTTGCCTTAGAATCGTCAGCAATTAATACCGGTTTTCCGTATGGAAATTTTGTATACACAGATGTGCTTGGCACAAAAGTTCTTAGACTCACACCGTGGACAGTTGCGTTTGCCTACCCGCCTATACTGCTCGCTGCATATTGGTTTGTTCGCACACGTGGTGTTCGCAACTTCTGGCTCGTTGTCGCGCTCACATCCGTGGTAGCGATGATAATTGACCTCGTGCTCGATCCGGCTGCAGTTGCACTCGGTTTTTGGTTTTGGGATACCCCTGGGTTTTACTACGACGTGCCCCTTATAAATTTTGCAGGCTGGCTTCTTAGTGGGGCGGTAGGTGCTGCATTATTACACTACCTGTGGGGTCATAATCCCAAACCAACACCAGCTATAGCGTATTCGGGTGTTGCCATCATCTTCTTCTGGAGTATGGTAAATCTATTCTTGGGTCAGCTAATCCCTGTAGTTATTGGTGTTGCGCTATGCGTGCTATTTATAAACCAGATGAAGCAAAAAAAGGTACAATGTAGTGATGAGTAAAAAATCTGCGATTATTATTGGGTCAGGCTTTGGTGGACTTGGTGCTGCGTGCTTACTTGGTAAGGCCGGTTACAGCGTCACGGTACTTGAAAAAAATGAAATGCTTGGTGGCCGAGCTAGTATTTTTAGCGTCAGTAAAAATTCTAAAAACAAATGGGTTATTGATACGAAAGTGGCAGCAAAAGAATCAACTGATAGCTTCCGTTTCGATATGGGTCCGAGCTGGTACTTAATGCCCGACGTTTTTGAGCACTTCTTCAAACTTCTTGGCGAAAACGTGCATGATTATCTCGATCTTCAAAAACTCGGTCCAAGCTACCGAATCTTCTATAAAGACGAAGCAAAACGGGTAGACATATATTCTGACTTGAAGAAAGATCTACCGACCATAGAAGCAATTGAGGAAGGCGCCGGTAAAAAACTCGAAGAATACCTCGACCAAGCTGGCTATCAGTATGAGGTAGCAAAAGACCGTTTTATGTACAAAAACTATGACTCTATTCGTGATTTCTTTACCCGCGAGATGGCAACTGAAGGCCGAAAGCTCAGCGTGACAATGAATATGGACAAGTATGTGAGTAAGTACTTTAAAACTGATGCGCTACAAAAAATAATGCAGTATCCGCTCGTGTTTCTAGGGTCAAGCCCGTACAACACTCCTGCAATCTATAACATCATGAGTCACATTGACTTTAATATGGGCGTGTTCTACCCGCAAGGCGGCATATACACAATTTCTGAGTCGCTGGTGCACATTGCACAAAAACATGGTGCAGATATGCGCATAAACACCGCAGTCAGTGAAATTATTGTCGAAGATGGCAAAGCTGTTGGCGTACGACTTGAAAACGATGAAGAGCTCAGGGCCGATATTGTTATTAGCAACGCAGACATCCATCATACAGAGACCAAACTTCTCCAGCCGCAGTACCGTACGAAATCAGATCGCTACTGGAAAACACGAACACTCGCTCCGAGTGCGCTTATGATGTACCTCGGTGTGAAAGGTGAGTTACCATCACTCACTCACCATAATTTACTCTTTAGTAAGGACTGGAAGAAAAACTTCGCCCAAATATTTGATCAGCCTCAATGGCCGACCGATCCAAGCTTATACATTTGTGCACCAAGTAAAACTGATGCAAACGTGGCTCCTAAAGGTCATGAAAACTTATTTGTACTTGTACCAATCGCCCCAGGATTAGAATATACAGAGGAAGAACTTGAAGCACACGCCGACACAGTGCTTGCTACTATGGAAAGTGAGATGGGACTCACTGATCTACGCAAAAATATTGTCTATAAACGGTTGTTTAGTGTAAAAGATTTTGGTGAACGCTACAATAGCCTCAAGGGCACTGCGCTCGGTCTAGCACACACACTAAAGCAAACTGCAATTTTTAGACCAAACAATACCAGCAAAAAAGTTAAAAATTTGTATTACACTGGTGCCGGGACAAACCCAGGAATAGGCATGCCAATTACACTTATAAGCGCAGAGCTTATGTATAAGCGACTTATTGATGATACGTCTGCAGGCCCACTAAGGCCCGACCAACTCTAGCTAAACGGGTTACTGAGTACCCCTGGAATCTCATCAAACTTTCCAACAACAAAATCAGCTGTTCCTTCGGCGTATTTGCCTTCGCGGTCAACTACAATTGTTTGCACACCAGCTTCCTTACCAAGACCGGCATCCTCTAATCGGTCACCAATCATCCAAGAGCTCGTTAGATCAATGTCTGGGTGATCGGCAACTGCTTGGTGTATAAGCCCTGGTTTTGGCTTCTTGCAGTCACATCCCTCAAACGGTGCATGTGGGCACACATAGGTTTTTGTAACAGTGATACCCTGCTCTGCCAAGAGTGCAATAACACGGGCATTGACTGCCTCGTATTGCTCCATAGTGAGGCGTTTTTGGCCAATTCCCGGTTGCACAGTTAAGAGGAAAAAAGTGTAGTCTAAATTTGCAAGGTTCTTGATACCCGCTAAGACATCTTGCTGTAGCCAAACATTGTCAGGGTTGGTAATTAGACCATCATATGGCTCTACGATGAGTGTTCCATCTCTATCAAGAAAAATAGCTCGCATTACATAATTTTATCATGAATCGTATGTTATTTCGCTTAAGAGACAGGAGGTACCCATAAATCCTTACTGCGTCGTTGAATGTCTACATAAAAATAGAGCTGCCCATAATAATACGGACAGCTCTATTGTACAAAACGAGTATTTACTTGCGCTTCACAGTAAGAAAACCGTTGCGTGGGTTTTCATTTACCATCATGCCTTCTGGGATATCAGGCACTGCTTCAGGTCGCTCGTCTTTACTGAAGTAGTAAATTCGTTGCAGTTTGCCACCACGTAGTGTGACTTCTTTTGAGTTCAGGTAGTATGTTACCCCTTTTGAGTTTGTGTGCTTATATGCCATTCTATGAAATCTCCCTCTCTTGGAATTAGTAATGGTACCCCTAACATACTCTTGGTAGTTTACAGTTGTCAATAAGATTTATCAGAGAGGCTCATTCGTTATTGCATATAATCACGCTTATGCATTACACTACACTTACGTAATTAACGATAAATAAAGGTGGATAATACAGATGGATTGGAAAAATAGAGGCAACCGCCAAGGTCAGCCCGCACAACCAACAACACCGGCGCAAGGCCTCGGTGGAGCGCATGTGCCAACAAACAATACGACTAGCGCACAATCAACAAAAGGTGATGTTAAAGGTATGCGCATTGCAACAACTGCATTGCTTTTTTCGGGTACAATTTTAGTTGTATTACTCCTCATTTTCCTCGCTGTTGGAGGCAAAGCAGGCGGAGAATCAAAATTCGTCAAAGAAGATAAATTACAAGCTGTATTCTTAAATGGTGGCCAAGTTTATTTTGGTAAGATCACCAACTTAAACAATCAATACATGCGGCTCGCAAACATTTACTACTTGCGCGTAAACCAACAAGTTCAACCAGATGCAAATGCTGCGCAATCACAAAACGACATTTCACTCGTAAAACTTGGCTGTGAACTGCATGGACCTGAAGATTCAATGGTAATCAACCGCGAACAAGTCATTTTCTGGGAAAATCTGAAAGACGAAGGACAAGTAGCAGAAGCTGTTGCAGCCTACATTCAGCAAAACCCGAATGGACAAGATTGCGAAACTGACCAATCTAGCAACACAGGTAGCCCTGGCGCAGGTGCAACTGCTCCCGTTGGTAGCGATCCAGCAGGCCAGAGCGATGCACCATTTGGTGAACCAAACCCTCTTGGTCAAGACGACGCAAACTAATCACCTGCCTCCCTTCAAAAATACCCTTTCGTTATGAGAGGGTATTTTTATTTATTGAGCTAATCGATTCTTAAGCCACCGCTCCAAGTATGTACGAATGGCAAACGTGATAAAGAATATACCAGAAAGCAGTAAGCTGATACCTGCAAGATCAGGTGACCATAATGGACTCACAAAACTAAACTTGTAGAGTGCGTCTGGTACGACAACCTCTTTAACGCCACGCTGTGCAACAAATTCTTCTATACATTGGATTCTGCCGCTGTCATTAAGGCTACCTGGAAACAGCTGCTCGCAAGAACGCTGTGCTTCAGTATAAATTGGCGCGTTCTGTGCTGTCACCCGTGCCTTCTCTACTTCAACCAACCGTTCAAAGCGGTACTTTAGCTGCACAGGCTGCTGGATTCCCGTAGCTCCTCCACTTAGACTACTGTTCATGTGTGTATGAGTGTGTTGACGTAGTTCTTGCAGTGCAGCCTCAACATCACCGTTTGCCTCATCAACTTGTGCTACTTTGTCGCGTAGTTCAATAGCCTTGAGGTTATTCTGGCGCAAGCCATACACCCCTATACAAAGAAATACCCCAGCAAGTACGAGAAAGTACCACGACCTAAATGGGCGAATTTGTGTCCAGTGGTGATGTAGTTTTCTCTTGTGCATATACGTTACTATACCGAAAGTGCTTTAAATTTTTGAGTCATTATCATCAGTGAAGCAAGCGCAGCAATAATAAAGCCTAGTTCAAGACTGTTTTCTAACGAAATCAACGGCGCGGCCACGTAAAGCATAATCCAGACAAGAAGCTTCGAGGAGCTTCCAACAAACTCAAGGATAGATAGATATGTAATTCTATACCCTGGATGGTCATCTGCGGCATCGTACACTCCTTTGTGGAGTGGTATTTGATGGCCAATGGTTGCAACCTCACTTGCTGTATTTAAAAAGAACGCAAAAGGAACGGTGCTCACGAAAGGCCTGAAGAGATGGATAATTGCACTGCCCACTGCGCTGAGGTTAAGTAAGCTCTTACCCTTATGCGTGTCGATAAACTTTCCGACTGCAAACGAGCCTGCTACCGATGCAAGTAAACCGAGTGACGACAACGCCCCAAGCTTAAGATAGACGCCACTACCGAGAGCAAACAAACTTAAATACAATGGCCATAAAACCGCACGCAAATTGTTCTCAAGACATGAAGCGGTATAGGCAATCATGTCTGTTTTCATCATGCGTAGATTCATGCCACGAAATGATATGTGTTGTTTCGTTTTGGTAGGTTCTGGTGTTTTTAATAACGGAACAATACTAATCAGTAGCAGTACAAACGCGACAACAAATATATAGCGTGGCTCAAAAAGCGTGGCGGCAATACCACCAAAAAGCGGCCCCATAGCCATACCAAATTTCTCTACAGCAGTAATCAAGCCATACTCTTCTCCGCCCTTGAGGGAATGCTTTATTTTTGAGAAGTCAACGTGAAATGCGACAAAAAATAGACTGTTACTCACTCCCCACATGAGAGCTGCAAGAAGATACGGAACAGCACTATTGTCTAAGAACGCAAAAAGTATAGATGTAATTATTTGGGTTACGTAACTTATGACAATTGTGTGTTTTGGGCCAATACGCGCAATCATAAATGCCGCCGCCAGATCCATGATCGTCCTTGCAACAAAAAATACCATATAAAATAGTGCGATTGCCTGGAAATCATACCCTAACCCAAACAAATAAAATGGCACAAATACCCCAATGATGCCGAGTGCAAAACTACGCAGGCTCATACTGACGTACAGTTTTCCCAGTTCATCGAACCCAATGTGACGCCATGGGTGGCTCGAGTGTACAAATAATTTGAAGATGTTATGCAGCATTTTGGTTATTTTTATTGTTTGGTTTACTCATGTAAGTGTACCATAAGAGCATGCATATCTTCTTCAGCGGCATTGGTGGAACTGGCATTGGTCCTTTAGCATTAATAGCGCTACAGGCTGGCTATAGTGTGAGTGGCTCCGATACACAAGACAGTCAATATATTCAATACCTCCGGAAGAAAGGAATTACGAACATAGAGATTGGGCAAAGTCGTGACTCTTTGAGCAAATTGCACGATAAGCAGCCCATCGATTGGCTCGTATACAGCTCTGCAGTGCCTAAAAACAGTCCAGAAATTGCTTTTTGCCGCGAGCAGTCTATAGAACATACCAAACGAGATGTGCTCTTGAACCAAATACTGTCAGACAAAAGACTGAAGCTTATCGCTGTTGCGGGAACTCATGGGAAATCTACTGCAACTGCCATGGTAGTCTGGTTGTTTCATGCTCTCAAAAAACCAGTGAGCTATTCTGTCGGTGCAAAAATACCATTTGGCGACATGGGTAATTTTGACGATCAGTCAGATTTTTTTGTATACGAATGCGATGAATTTGATCGAAACTTTCTTGCTTTTGAGCCTGCTATCGGCCTTATTACTGGCGTCAGTTGGGATCACCACGAGATATTCCCGACTAGAGAGGAATATCAACTTGCGTTTAGAGATTTTATTAGCCAGTCTCGCAAAACATACATATGGCAAGATGATGCCACGTACTTAGGGTTACCCAACTCAGACAAGTCGGTTGCAGTTACCGACCCTAGTCTCGCTCGTGCTGTTGACCTAAAGGGCTTGTATAACCGGCTGGATGCATGGCTGGCGATAGAGGTCGTACACGATGCGCTGGGTGCTTCAAAAGAGTCTTTAGTAAAACATATCGCGTCATTCCCAGGACTACAGCGTCGCATGGAAGAGCTTGCTCCGAATTTATATTCTGATTACGCGCACACCCCCGAGAAGATCACAGGAGCAATGAGCGTAGCACTTGAAATAGCAGAGGAACAAAACAAAAACGTAATCGTGCTCTATGAACCGCTCACAAACCGACGCCAACACTACATGCTCACTGAATATCGCGGTGTGTTTGACGGCGCTACACGCGTCTATTGGCTCCCAAGCTACCTTGCCCGCGAAGACAGCTCACAGCGCATTATTCAACCCGAGGAGCTGATTTCACACCTCGATGACCCCACTATCGCAAACCCAGCCGTACGTGATGGCGAGCTCGAAACAATTATCCGAAGTCATCTAAAGAATGGTGATATGGTTGTTGCTATGAATGGCGGCGGCGGAGATAGTCTTGATGAATGGCTGCGCATGCGATTTACGCAAGACAGCGCCTAAATACATCCAGGATTGTGCTATAGTTTATCTTAAATGAGACATAAATCTGTGTCGTGGGTAACGCTACATAAGCCCAAACGTTTGACGACTGTTGTCATGATGCTTATCATCTGGGCAGGTGTTTCGGGTTCAATTTTTGCGGCAATATATGTTGATACCTCAGAAAAGTCTAGCCTTGCAAATCGTGCGTCTACTATTGCAACAACTATTTCTTTACCTGACCTGCGTGCAGTCCAAGCCATGGGTATGGATATTGACACTAACAGTAGTGAATACCAGCGAATCAGAACAACATTGCAAAGGGTAAAGACTGCTAATTCAGACCTGTCGCACATTCGCATTATCGGAAAGCAAGAAGTTATTCCTCATTTCATTGTCGATTCTGAGCCATCAAGATCATCATACTATACCGTTTCTGGCTTTCCCCACCCAGATGCAACCTCAAAACTTGAATCAATATTCGCGTCACCTAGAACCGCTCTTGAAGGACCCTTACTTGACCGATGGGGTTTTTGGCTTTCAGCATATGCACCTATTGTTGATCCGACGAACCAACAGGTATTGGGCGTTGTCTCGGTGTATGCACCCGCAACAACTTACTACATAACACTCGGCTTGTACGCTCTTATACCGCTTATACTTGCCTATATTCCATATGCAGGGCTGGTTCGTGACCGAAAGCTTCAATCGAAAGAACATGAAATTACAGCTTTGAAAAGTCAATTTGTATCGATTGCATCCCACGAAATTCGCTCACCTATTACTGGTATGCTCTGGGCGATTCAATCCCTACTAAAGCAAGATAAAAACTTGACGAAGTCTCAAATCTCACTTTTAACTGACATGTACAACAGCACACAATCGTCACTTGCGACGGTTAACGAAATACTTGATATGTCAGTCTTTGAGCGCAATCAGAAAGGAACATTACAGCGAGATACTGTCAACATATTCTACGTTGCACAAGAGGTGACAAAAACCTTAAAGCTTGGTGCTCAAGAAAAGAATATTACTGTGATAATTGACCCAGACTGGCCTAAGGATAGTTTTGTGACTGGAGACGTTACGGCACTCAAAAGAGCGATTATGAATGTCCTTTCAAATGCCATTAAATACTCTCCGAGAAGCGCCAGTATAAACGTATCGTACCGAAACGTCGATGATACACTCCATAGCATTACAATTGAAGACCAAGGTATTGGTATCCCAGAAGGTGAGCAAGAAAAAGTACTTCAAGGTTACTATCGCGCATCAAATGCGAATAAGGTTCAGGCTCATGGCACGGGATTAGGTCTTTGGATGACCAGGCTTATTATTGAACAGCACGGAGGTACAATAAGCCTTAATTCTAATGAAGAAAAAGGCACACGTATAACACTCAACATTCCTATTGAGAAAACGACAAAAAACAAATCATAACAAACAACTATCCAAGTGCGATGAATATTTGATCAGCAATAAACTGTGGGTCAGCACTCGCCTTTGATAAGTACACGGTCACGCCGGACGACAAGGCCTGGTTTAGTGTTGCCGGTGCTTCATCTACGGTTAAGACAATGACAGGTAGTCTTTTTAGTTCTTCGTTGTCCCTGAGATTCTTGATCATTGTGAGTCCATCCATATTTGGCATATGAACATCAGTCACAATAAGTTGTGGAAGCTCAGAGGCTGCTATTTCGAGTGCAATCTTACCATCAGCTGCTTGTAACACGGTAACCTCTGCTTGCTCCAAAACACCCGCAAGTGCCGTGCGAGCTAGTGAGTCGTCATCTACGAGTAATACTTTCTTCATATTGCAATCATACTGCTTCAAGACCCACCCAGGCAAGTACGTTATCTATTGTCACCGCTTCCTTGTAGTGTGCCGCGACTCTGCCGATCAGTTAGTTTTTTGATATTTAATGCGGCTATTTCATCAAGAGTCATATCAAAGTAGTCTGCAAGGACGGCTATGTACCACAGCACGTCACCAAACTCCTTTTTCATATCTTCTGTATCAAGCTCGGCGATATTACTATTCTTGTCTCTTACGAGTTTCTTGAACTTTTCAGCAATCTCGCCTGCTTCACCAACAAGTCCGAGCACAAGATGAAATAATTCGTTAGGTTCATCGCGACTCCGAGCTGTTTGCAGTGCCTTTTTTTGGTATTCATTTAATTGCATAGCACTCCTTGCTTTAGTTGCTGATAAGAGTGCTTATGCTTATACTAAAGTAAATGGGCGAAACACTTCTTAGTACAATTCTATCGCAGCTTACTGAAATAGCGAACCTACTTGGTGAGTGGCTAGGCGAACACCTTATAAATATCATTGCGATATTAATAGGCGCCTGGATTGTGCGGCACTTTAGTGCAGGTTTTATTAGCCGGCTACTAAAGCGAACGGTTCGACCAGATTTATACCCCACAAAAGTGGACCGTGAAAAGCGAATTAAAACACTCGACAGTCTTATTGGTGCATTCGTACGGCTAACGGTATTTATCGTTGCAGCAATTCTTATTATTGGTGAAATAAACCCAGACTACACCACAGCACTATTTACAAGTGCTGGATTGATAGGTGTCGCTCTTGGGTTCGGAGCAAAAGACCTCGTAAATGACTTCATCAGTGGTATCTTTGTGATTACCGAAAATCAGTACCGCGTTGGAGATGTTATAGAAATCGGAGGACAAAGCGGACTAGTCGAAGACATAACAATACGCACGACCATTCTACGCGATCTTAGTGGCAATGTGCATCATGTACCAAATGGTACGATCGGTATCACAAAGAATATGTCACTTGGGTTTAGTAGAATAAACGAAGAAATAATGGTTGCGTATGACACCGATATAGCCAAACTTGAGCACGTCATCAACCACGTCGGCGAAAAATTAGCCGCAGACCCCGAACATGCTCATAAAATTATTGTGGCTCCGAAGTTCGTCCGTATCCAAGAGTTTGCTGACAGTGGTATCATTGTCAAAATTCTTGGCAAAGTTGTTGCAGGTGAACAATGGGATATTGCCGGTGAATACAGAAAACTCCTAAAAACAGCTTTCGAAAAAAATCATATCGAAATTCCATACCCACAGTTAGTTGTTCGTAAAACTAAATAATAAAAGGCTACCAGTTTTCTCGTGCGGTTACGAACTGCGCAATTTGGAGTCCTTTTTGCCAGTTCTTGATTTCTGCAATTACCGCATCACTACTTTTCAGTGCCGCCGATAAAAAGGGCTGCGTCGATGCATAAAGGTCAGCACCTAATAAATGAGCCTTGTAGCCCTCTATAGGGCTTCGTATACCTCCAGAAGCTATGAGTAGGCTACTTTGCTTGATTGGTGCAATATCACGAATTGCCTGCTCAGTAGACACCCCAATAGCTTTAAACCACTCCGCAAAGTCATCATTACGAGCCCTTTGCGCTTCAACCCACGCATAGGACGTGCCACCAACGCCAGCAACGTCGATGCCTTTCACGCCGGCACCCACAAGTATCTGTGCGGTTTCAAGGTCGATTCCGTGTCCGACCTCCTTCACGAATACTGGTACACTTATTTTTTGTACAAGCTGGATTATCTTATCAATCAAACCACGAAAGTTAGTATCACCACCAGGCTGAACTGCTTCTTGTAGCGCGTTAATGTGTAAATAGAGAGCGTCTGCTTCTACCATATCTACAACACGACGATAATGGCTTTCGTCATAGCCATAATTAAGCTGTACTGCGCCCATGTTTGCAATTACAAAGGCCGTGGGCGCATGTTTCCGTATAACTTCAAATGTTTTTAGAGCTTCGGGCTTTTCTAGTGCGATACGTTGAGAGCCAATCGCAAGAGCAACTTTTTCTGATTCTGCTGCAATTGCGAGATTCGTATTGATTTCTATACCGTGTTTCGTTCCTCCTGTCATTGACGATATAATAAGCGGCTGACTCAGTGTTTTACCAAACAAGCTAGTCTCAGTTGAAACGTCTTTTAAAGCAATTTCTGGGAGGGCCCTGTAGGGCAATTGCACTGATTCGAAAAGTGCACCTTGTGATTGAGAATGTTCATGCAAGCACCACTTTATGTGCTCCCCCTTGCGTGATGTAATATCATCTTGTGTATCGGACATAGAAAGATTGTACGATATAATTGCCTTACGAAATAGTTCTCGGAAGGCATTGTCTTCTATAGCTATTCATAACAAATACTACATGAAAGGGATCGTATGACTCACTCAATTGATAAGCTCTCAGATACGCGCACAGAAGCAGTTCTAGAAGAATCGATTACCCGTCTTGGCGCAACTGCTCTATTAGGCGTTGATTACGACTCAGATTTACTCGGCAGAGATAGAGGCGTGGGGGCATCAAACTACACAGTTCCATCTAGTGTTCGTCGATCAGAACATTTTCATAACGATCGTTTTTTAGAGTTATAGTCCGAGGCTCTCGTCAGTTAACTCATCGTCTTGCAGTTCGGAAGATGCATCTGGAAGCGCGAGCGCATCATCAGCGGCTTGAATCGCACTTTCGTTAGAAGTAGTTGAGGGTATCGATTGCGTCGTGCTACTCTGTTCGGTTGTTGATTCTATTGGAGTGTCATTTTCTGAGCTCATATATACAAACACTGCGATTGCGGAGAGGAGAAGAGCAACAACCGCAACCGCGATAATTGCAACTGTAGGTGAAGAGGCTTTGTGCGGTTTTGGCATTTCAGCAGCTGTAACAGGTGTACTACTTGCATCTTGTGCAACTGGTGCTGTAGGTTCGGTGCTTGTGGGTGTTTCTGCTGGCTGTGGTGCTTCTTGGGTTTCCTGGACAACTGGCGCAGGTGGTGTTTCTACAACTTCTGGAGTTTCTTCGGGCGCTGCAGCAACAACTGGTTCGGTTGGCGCTGCTACTTCAGCTACGGTAGCTTCGGCTGGATTACTCTGTACAGGTTGGGGTACTGATTCTGGCTCGGTTGGTGCCGCGCTAGGTGGCTGCACATCCATAACCTGACCTTGATTTGATGGAGCTACAGCAGGATCGTTTTGTACTTGTGGGTTTTCTGGTAGCTTATTTTGTTCGTCTGGGTTCATGTAATACTCCTAATTACTTTGGTTGCTTTGTTTAATACGTTGTAGCTCTGGCTTTATTGTTTCAGTTACATACTCCCTGATGGTAGCAGCACTTTCAATAACTTGTCGTCGAGAAGTCCTAGCTTCTTGAAGCGATAGCTGAAAACCCTCTGGATCAGAAGCACAGTCAATTTCAGTTAGATCAGCAAGAGATTGAATGTGCGTGGCAATACTTGTGGTATATGTGTCAATTCTACTTGAAAGCTCAGAAATACTTTCTTGAAGATTGTTTTCTGCACCGCTTGCGGTGAGCTGAGCACTCAACTCTTCAAGTCTGTTTGAGAGGTTCGTGTAAGCGTTTACCCGCAGATTTCGTAGCGACTCTGCTTTGTTGCGTGTTGCTTGTAGTTTTCCTTGTGCACCATTACAGCGGGCACTGATAGCACGTGCTCGCGCAGCCGTAATGCGCTCTGCAGCGCGACTTTTTCTTTCAGTAATTCTCTCTTCTAAAGTTGTCTCAGATTCGTTTGTAGTTGTGTCTTCTTGATTCATGCGCATCGTTTGCATACTCATATCAGTTTCCTCTAGCTGAGGGTCTTCCTGTACTTGCGCAAAAACACTTGCGGGCAATGACAAAAGCAACGTCGACACTAATGTTGCAGTCGCGAGTCTAATAAAATGTTTCATAAACGGTTTCCTTTTAGGGCATTTTACCACAAGCACTACAAGGAATACATAACTCCTGTCTTTATAATCATACTCTCTGATACTAAGTCTCCAAGAATTGCAGAAAGCCGCTCATCACCAATTTTTTCTTCGAGTTCTATATATTTTAAAGGACCTGCCTGTAGTTCTTTCAAGATACTACCCCTTATTTCACGTCTTGAACCCTTAAAAGTACTCTGCTTTACAAAATGTGCGCTTTGACGCGAGCTGTTGCCTTTGGTCTTTTTTAGGTGCGTTCCATAATCCATAAGCGCCCAGTACCATTCTCGTGGACTCTCTTGGTCAAGTGTTTGAGTTACTAATTCGACAATGTCTTTATCCTGTACAGTATCTTCGTTTGTGAAGAAATGATGTATATATACTGTTCGTATATTAGTTTCAACAAAAACAACCGGCTGATTATGGGCGTACGCCATTATTGCTGCAGCAGTGTTATAGCCTATACCTGGGAGTGCTTGTAGCTCGTCGATTGTCTGCGGGATTAGGCCATTGTTATGCTCACGCAGAATTCGTGCAGACTCCCACAAAAATTTTGCGCGTCTGTTATACCCAAGTCCACTCCATGCAATAATAACTTCAGATAAAGGCGACTCGGCAAGCATTTCCACCGTTTTAAACTGGTCAACGAAC
Organism: Saccharimonadales bacterium (SeqCode); assembly: GCA_041744275.1. Classification (GTDB taxonomy): domain Bacteria; phylum Patescibacteriota; class Saccharimonadia; order Saccharimonadales; family JBGTLD01; genus JBGTLD01. Next base: position 21,532 of record JBGTLD010000005.1, read on the forward strand.
TGCGTGTATTTAGGTATGACTCGTGGCACTTGTGTTTGCTGTAGCATCATTTCTGACACCACTATTTTATATGGGTCGAAGTTACCGCTAGACTCAGGGACACGCCAGGGCATTTCTCGTTGATTATGCGCAAAGTGCCCCCACACCAAGTCCTTAAAAACTTGTATATTATCTAGAGTAATTTTCATACACCTGATAGTATAGCTACATTCTAAATTTATTGTCTTGTAAATAAACTACAAATAGCTAACAGTCATTAAAAAAGAATTACTCCAATAGCGCTATAAGGCTCATCTAGAAATAGAACCACCGATCTACGGTGTTTGTGTCAGTGACGTCTTGGATTTTTACTGGCTCTCCCCCAAGCGTACTGAGTACGTAATCTGCCGACTCTTGTTCTGTCTTTAGGCGGTATTGAATGGTTGTGTCATTCAGCCAGCGCACAGGCTGTTTAAGTCCGCCGAGTGTTATCAGTGCTGTGTCTTCTTTTGATTCAATATTGTACGAGAGTAACACTCCTTTGCCGTCACGCACATCTACCCAAAGCGCTTTACTACCGTCAGGGCTCACGACATAGTTACGTGAAACAGGATTTGCTGGAGGGCTAATTTTGCCGGGCTGATCGTCACTATTGAGCGCATACGTAAACCACTCTTGCTGAAGAGATAACGTGAGTGATTCGTAGGTAAGCCGAAACATACTCCATATCTCCTGTTCAAATACAATTTTCTGGTCGCTCCCATCAGGGTTTACTGAGTGAAGGTTGCTTGTTTGCCTTCCGGAATATGCACTTGCCGGGGCATAGAACACTCTGCCATTCGCCATTTTCACATCATTAAAATAATTCGCCGAGGCAAGCTCTTTGGTCTCATTTTCGACGTAATTATGACTGACCAGTCGGTGGCGCTTTGGATTGGCGGCGCTCGCTCCTGCTGCTACCTGTACGTAGACAATGTGATCTTCGTGCCAGCCAACAACTTGCACTCGTTCGGATTGAGCAATCGAACGCGCCTTGTTACCTTCTATTTGGATAATGGTAAGTGTGCTTAGTAAAAACCCATCTGCATTACGTTTGTTTTCCCTTGTTGATACATAGGCCACAACCTCATCGGTAGGATGGGATTCAATAACGATATCATCACGCTCACTCCCGGTGCCAGGTAGTATCCGTTGCTCGTTTTTGCCATCGGCATCTATGCTGAACAGATCAAATCTGCCCTCTCTATTAGACACAAATACTGACTTCCTTCCCGCTACCATTGATACGGCCCTCGTCTCCATTGAATCAAGATCAATAGATATCACCTCGTCACGATAGCCTTGGGCACGAATGGTGACTGCTCGCCGAGTCGCTTCTGGGTCTTCGATTGTGAGCTTAATAATCCCGTCTTCATCAGAAAATGCGCTTGCGTCTTCGCTTACTGCCTCAGCTTTTACTATAGGGGTGGTAGCGAGAAAATCAGTCACAGTAAACGTATATTGACTACCAGTTGGCACTAAATTAAACTCACCAAACGGATTACTACCGAGGCCAACGGTAATATTTTCTGTACGTTCAGCAAAAGCTCTTTTTTGAATAGTCATAGCATATGACCCAAGTCTTAGTTCCCCCAAACGTACGTTACCATCCTCATCACTCTGGGCTTCTTGACCAGCAATTTGCACAGTGACATTCCTCATTGGCTGACGAGTACTCGCATCCAGGACCCGCAGTGACGCAGCGCTGCGAACACCCGCAGCGTTCAACACATAGTAGCGAGAGGCTGGCACTACCCCAGCTACTACGATGCCGAGTAGTATTGCGGCAAAAACAGTGCGCTTAAAACGTTTACTCATTAGAATGTTTTTCAGTCGACCTGAAAAACTGGTTTTTGTACGAGGAGCAATTACCGCCGCAAGCTTTTCGTCTTCTGCCTGCAAGAGTGCATCACTTTCAGTTTTCACAATTTCATCAATTGCTTTATCTGTCTCTGGGTCTGAAATGATTTCAGATATTCCGTGCTCTATTTCGTTTTTGCTGGTCTGTGTTTCAGCAAGTTCCTCAGAGGTCTCTTCGTCACGTGGAGTAATATCTGATTTCACCTCAACTAGTTCGTCGTCTAGGGGTGCAGCGGAGGATGCTTGCACTTCATCTTGAAGCTGCTTATTAGCTTCTTCTATAGCTAATGCCAACTCATCGGGTTCTTCTGGCTCCTCTTGATCTTCCGGCGTGGGATTATCATTTGGTTCTGTTTGCTCTTCTACAGCAAGAAGCTCTTCAGCTTCAATTGGTGGCGCTGACGGTACTTCAGTGCGCTCATCTTCTACATCACTATGATGTACAACCTGTATGGTTTTCTTTGGAGGCGTAGGTTCTATCGGTGGCGCAGTCGCTGATTCAGCAACACCAACGTTTTCAGGCTTAACTCCTGAGTCTGTCTCCATCATTTCTTTTACATGGGCCTCTATAGCGTCATGGTTTTCACCATCTGGTACATCTTGATCGCGTTCTGTTATTTCTTTTTTAGCCATAATAGGTTAGTTTCTGATTAAAGTGTACCAGAAAACATAATCGATATACAGGAAACTCCTAGCGGTGTTTTCGTTTTTTCTTGGATTTGGTTGTTTTCTTTGGTTTTTTAGTTTGAGTCTTTGCTGGTTTTTTTTCGACCGCAACAACTTCGTCGTCTATGTCATTTGTTTCTTCAGTTGGTAAAATCCGCACTCTTCCCAGTTTTCGTATGAAGTGAGCGAAGGCTAAAATTAAAACAGCGACAATCAGTCCGCCAACAAGAAAGCTGTAGTTGACGTCACCTTGAGTCCCTGTTTGGCTAGATTGTGGAGCGTTTTCTGTTGGTACAAGTATTCTTGTTGAGGAATCTGTGGAGCCATCGAGAAGCGCATCTTGGTTATTTGTATTCTGTAGCGGGGTTGTCTGCTGGAGGTTACTACTTGTACTTCCCTGTGGATTGCGAGTGCCTGGCTGAAAGTCTTGAGCGTTACTAGCGCCATTTCCTGGAACAAGGCTCGCTTGTGCTATGTATTCTTGCATTACAGACAGTATGATAGGTTATTTGTTTCATTTCAACCAGTTGCCTTGCACATACTCGGTTTTCTTACCATTCACAACAAAGGCTTGATTGTCATTAAGCACAATTTTGCCACCTTCTTCATACATCCGTAGTAAGTCTGGCATCGCAGATGCAAAGTCCTGGCTATCGGCGTGGGGTATGACCATAGCGTCAACGAGGCCCATTCCATCCCAATGAAGCTCCACTGCATCCCCAGGGTTATCAATCATATCGATACCTTTGAGGCTACTCCCTGCCACAACCGCGCCTGCACTTTCACCAAAATATACGACTTCTTTGGT
>JBGTLD010000006.1:0-11409 GCA_041744275.1 Saccharimonadales bacterium (SeqCode)
AAGCGAAAAGCTAGAAGCCGTTAAGCTTGGCAGAGGCTACCGCATCAGTGAAACCGCCTTGCAGAAATTTATAGCCAACCACTCCACAAGGAGAAAGCAATGAAAAAAGCAGCAATTTACATGCGTGTCAGTACGGCACAGCAAGAAGAAGAACAAACGATCCAGAGCCAAGAGATGGAGCTACTTGCCCGAATTAAAGAAGATAAAGATGTGCTCCTGCTCCCAGAGTGCGTATACAAAGATGAGGGTTGGAGCGGTGCTATAATTGAGCGTCCCGACCTAGACCGTATGCGTTCAGATGCACGAGATAAAAAGTTTGATGTCCTCTACTCTTACGACAGAGGACGTGTGTCACGCAAATTTCTTCATCAGGAGATTATTCTAGAGGAACTGCGTGAGTGTGGAATTGAGTATATAAGCTTACACGACATTAACGGGCAGACCAGTGAAGAAGTAATGATGGGCAGCGTTATGGGTATCTTCCACGAATACGAGAGGGTCAAAATTACTGAGCGTATGCGTCTTGGTAAAGTTCGTAAAGTACGTGAGAACAAGAAGCTCTTAGGCTACCAGCCTAAGTATGGCTATGACTACCACCTACGTATCAAATCTGGTGAAGACGCTCGTGACGGCTACTTCTCTATCAACAAGGCTCAAGCCAAAGTTGTTAAACAGATTTTCGAATGGATCGCTTCGGGTATGTCTAAGCACGAAGTGAAGCGTCAGCTATTTGAGCAAGGCATTACTCCACCTAAAGGAAAGCGTGAACAATGGAGTGGTGGAACACTTGACCGTATGGTCAGAGATACTACTTACAAGGGTATTCACTACTACAACAAGAGTGAGTCTGTACCGACAAAGAACCCACAAAACCCTGAGCAGAAATATCGAAAAGTGATTAAAGGTAGTCGCAAACGCCGTCCTATGGAAGAATGGCTGAGCGTAGAAGTACCAGCAATCATTACCCCAGAGCTGTTTGATAAAGTGCAGGTGCAATTAGCACTCCATAAGAGGGTTAATACACGCAACAACAGCAAGAATCAGTACCTTGTTGCTGGCTTAGTAAACTGTGTATGCGGTAAGGCTCGTACTGGCGACCCTGCTAACAAAGGGAATCTTTACTATCGCTGTACCGACAGGCTTAGTAAGTTTCCCCTTCCTCGCCAATGCTATGAGCATGGTATTAACGCACCTGTATTTGACGCACTAGTGTGGAACAACATCAAGGCACTTCTTGAAGACCCGCAATTAGTCATTAAACAGGCTGAACGCTGGCAGAAGTCCTCTTCCCCGCTAGAAGGTCAGCTAGTAGCTCTCAAGAAGCGTCTCAAGGGCTTAGACGATGAAGAACGCCGCTATACCAAAGCCTACGGTCAAGGAGTAATGTCAGAACGGCTCTACAAGGATAACTTCCACGAGACCAACACAAAACGGACTGCTATTGTGTCTGAGATGTCAGGCATTGAAGCGGAACTGGTTAACAAGCCTGTTATCCCAGTGGAACAACTGGTTGACGGCGTGCTAAAATTAGTGGAAAGCTTAGATTTCACAGATAAGAAATCTATAATAAGAAAATTAGTAACTAAAATACAAGCAACGAAACAGGAGATTACAATATGGGGTCGAATACCAATTCCAGCAACAAATCAGGTTGGGTACTATGCTAACGATAGCAACGGGTACTTTGCAAAACAACTACACGAATCTAACTTTTCAGACCAGTTGTCAACTAACCTGTCAAAAGACGGAAAGGTTGGTTTAAATGCTATCAATAGGGATTGTCGGACTACCGAACGTTGGGAAATCGACACTTTTTAACGCACTCACAGATAGTGAGATACTAGCTGCTAATTACCCGTTTGCGACTATTGAACCAAATACGGGGATTGTTCCAATTCCCGATGTACGTCTGAACAAACTTGCAGATATGTACAAATCGCAAAAGATTATCCCTGCTACGGTTACTTTTGTAGACATTGCAGGGCTTGTGGCCGGTGCATCTAAGGGTGAAGGACTCGGTAACCAATTCCTGGCTAATATTCGTTCGTGTAATGCTATCTGCCATGTGGTGCGAGCATTTGAAGACAGCAACGTATTGCATGTAGATGAAGATCATGACCCTAAGAAAGATATAGATGTTATTAATACCGAGCTTATTTTGGCTGACCTCCAAACGGTAGAAAAACGATTACCAAAACTACAAAAAGAAGCCCGAGCAAACACAAAACTAGCGCCCTTACTTGCGACACTCGAACGAGCGCATACATTACTTGACGATGGCACTCCCCTGTCATCTGTTCGTGATATCGATGTCGAACATCTTCAAGATTTACACTTGCTAACAGCAAAACCAGTTATTTATTTGTTTAATGTAGACGAAGCAACTCTGATGGATGCTGAGAAAAAACTTGAACTACAAGCGCTGGTTGGTGACGCAGAGTGTGTGTTTGTATGCGCAAAACTTGAAAGTGAACTACGTGGGCTTGATGAAACAGACCGAAACGAATTGCTTGAAAGCTACAGCGTAAGCGAGCCAGGACTTGAGCAACTCATACACGCTGCGTACGATACGCTTGGACTCCAAAGTTACCTTACTGCTGGAGAGAAAGAAGTTCGCGCATGGACCATTAAACAGGGCTTTACCGCGCCGCAAGCAGCTGGTGTGATACATACTGATTTTGAAAAAGGCTTCATTGCCGCACAAATAATTGACTACAACGATCTCGTTACCTCAGGGTCAGAAGCGGCCGCAAAATCTGCTGGCAAAATACGAACTGAAGGCAAAACATACGTGATGCAAGAAAATGACGTTGTTGAGTTTCGATTTAATAATTAGGGGTTTTACTAGCCCCTATCTTCTTTCTAAGAAGCAACGCTTTATTACTTTTTTGTCTGAACGAAAAAAGTCACCAAAAAAGTCACAGGCGACTCCAGAAACACGACTGGTACTCAAACCACCTCATAACCGTGCCGATACGTTGGCAAGCATCCCAAGTTCTTAATACTTAAGAATGAACTTGGGCAGGTATCGGCTCTACTCGGTTATGAGCTGATGAGCACCATCGGTTCTGGAGAGCCTGGAGACACAACGGGAAACCGTTGTGTTAGAAGATTACGAAGTTCTTTGGTCTTTTCCAGGCTCTGGCTGACAGATGAACCAAGTCAGCTATAGTTCGAGTCAAGCCGATACTTGCCCCATTCATTCATTGGTGAAAAAGAATGGGGATGCCCGGACATTGTATCGGCGCGAACTAGAGCTGGTACGTGGTTCAATCTTGTTCAGACAGTCGCCTGCTGCTTCTTTGATTACTTTCTTTGTCAGTACAAGAAAGTAATAGTTATGCTCTATGGAGAAGAACAGCTACAACTTGTCGGTAATAACCTGCGTAAGGTCTGTAACTTGTTGCCAGGTGCCGTTTTCTGACAGAACGGCTAGTACGTACGTTTTGCCATTCTTTTTTATGATTGCTGCATCGTGTAGAACATTGCCATACTCACCAGTTTTATTGAAAACTTCACAGCCATCACACCCAGAGCGTATGCCCTCTCGAGACTTCGGTGTGCCAAGCGCCTCCAATAACATCGCCCGTGAATCGCTGTAGGCTTCTTGGGTGTATACGTTCTCGAGAAGCGAGCCGGTGTCGTGGGCAGTGGTCACAAAGTAGTCGTTGCGCAGAAACGACGTGTTTTTATATATGGAGCTATTCGCACGGTGAATGGCATTAGGATTCAGTGCGGACACAAGTGCTTCTCCGCAAGGGTTATCTGAGCGACTTATCATGATGAATACACACTCCTGCATTGTTTTGTCGGCAACATTTACACCCTGCCACGAGCTAAACGAATACTGAGCGTGCAAAAGTGGCAAGGTATACAGTTTGTATAAACTGGCTGCCTGGAATGTCTGGTCTTGGCTCACACCAGCAACATCGCTACTCCCTACTTCTTTGAAATACACTGACCACGTAGAATTCTGCTGCCCTGAAACCCATTGTTCAATCTTTGGCTGAATTAAAGCAGCACGAATAATGCTCGGTTCTGGTTGGGGTGTGTATTCAGGAGTCAAGACTGGCAATATTGCAGCTGCCGAAACTTTTGGTGGCTCATATGAAAGCTGCGCGTGTAATTGACCAAGAAAGCCCACTACTGCAAGAAAAACGATGAGCAAAACAGCAAGCACGACAACAAACTGATGCACGTGATCGTTTTTTGTATTGTAAGTATACTGAGCTGAAGCTCCCTTGGAGCCAGACAAATACGAAAAGGTCATTTTTATTTCTCTTTTTTAGGATTTTTAAGGGTTTTTATTAAAAAAGAATCTACTCTTTACATAATGCATTAATTTTTTGGCAAAATGTGTGAAATGTAGATTCTTAAAGAACGTTACTGTAAGTTTAGCACGGTTATGGTTTTATCAGCAACCAGGAAATAAAATTATACTAAACTCCAATTACGTGAAATATTTTTAATTATCTTAAACAAGTCTTCAGTTTCGGGGATGATGTTGTCGTCGTAGTAATGATCCGTGAACATATAATTTGGCAGTACGCTTAAACACCTAATTTCGTCGCTCATTAGGTGCATACGGTCTACTGCTGGAACACTCGCGATTGGTGTCGCGACAACAAGTCGCTTGATATCAATAGTTTTTAAATAACCGGCAGCTATATCGAGTGAAAAGGCGTTGTTGAGCCCATCGGAAACGAGAATCACCACATGGTGACGCAAATGGTCTTTTTTTATCTCGCCTTCAACGCCAACAATCATATTAAGTTTATGGAGCTTTTCGATACGCTGCGCTTCTATGTACTGATGAAACTCACCAGCGGCCTCCTCCAGCTGCCCTGGACTAAACATGTTGTTGTACGTAAACGTGCCAACCGAGCTCATTGCGGCAATTGCGTCGGGCTCTCCGGGTAAGTAAATATTCTCAACGAGCAGCATCGCCATACTGGCATGTAGCTGCATTGCTACTTGCGAACCCACAATCACGCCACCAGGGCTGAGCGCTATGACGGCGACGTTTTGGTTGCTAAAATGCGCGAGTTCACGAGCGAGCTCGCGGCCTGCCTGGGCACGGTTACGAAAATACATATACTCTTATAGTAACTGCCCGTGATGTATTAGTGAATAGCATAAGCCTTATACTAATTTTCTAAGGAGATAGAACCGTTCGGTATTTCCCTTTTCGCCACTCACTTCAGAATCGGCTTTTGCGCGGATTGTGAATAAGTTTTGTGTCCAGACTTCGAAGTCCTTTAACACCTTACGGCGCATTGCATCATTTTTGATAACACCCTTGTGTGCCACATTACTTTCTCGTGCCTCAAACTGGGGTTTCACCATAGCGACAATAATACAGTGAGGTGAAACAAGTGTGGCGACATGGGGTAGTATTTGACGAAGTGAAACAAATGAGACGTCTATAACGACAATGTCTGGGCTTGCTGAAAGCTGCTGTATATCACGAATATCTGTCTTTTCGTGGAGCTCAATACTATGATTTGTGCGCAAGCTTGGGTGGAGCTGATCGGTCCCGACGTCTACTGCAATAACTTTTTGAGCGCCGTGTTGCAGCGCGTAGTCGGTAAAGCCACCAGTACTAGAACCGACGTCTAGCACGACATTATTTTTGAATTCTAAACGCAGCGAAGCGGCTACAGACGCGAGCTTTAAGCCAGCACGCGACACATATTGCTCACTCACATTCAGTGAAATGATGTCGTTTTCTGACACTGCATGACCGGGTTTTTTAATAACGGTTTTATTGACGGTGACTTTACCGAGCCGTATATAGCTCTCGGCCTGGGACCGCGTAGACACGAGACCACGGATTAGCACTGTTTTGTCGAGACGCTGTTTCATACGGTACCATTCAGGGTTATTTTAGAAACAATTTTTTTCTGCTGTAAGTTCTCAGGAGAGTTTGCTGCTGCCATGTATAGTTTCCTGGCTGTAAACTCTCTGCCCTGCTCAAACCTGCCACTCCGCTGGCGTGTCACGTGTGGCACAAAGCCTTCGTTAGCCCACGAAGGATGCATGTAGGTCACGTTGAGCTGACTCAAGTCTTTATAGAGTGCAAGGTGCAAGGCTTGCAGTGATTTATTATCTTTAATTACATTTACCGGGACGTCTTGCTCAGCGCCAAACAACGAATTTTCCCCACTCACGAGCTGCACAGGTGGTGTACGACGAACCGAATTTGTTATCACCGTCAGCACATCGGCTGGTGTTTTGTCCGTATAAAACCAATGCATAACGGTGCAATGAAGTGGAAGCGCCACGTACACACGATTCACCTCAACCGGTTCAATTTCGAGTGCAAGTAAATAGGCGTACATATGGTTAGTATACTCTAGGGACGATTCAATTACTTGACGCGCTCGCGGTATGAGCCCGTCGTGGTGTCGACACTTATAACATCGCCAACTTTTACAAACGAAGGCACTTTCACGGTGATTCCAGTTTCTACTGTCGCATCTTTGAGTACACTGCTTGTGGTGTCGCCTTTTACGACATCCTCGGTATAGGTAACTTCTAATGGTACATTCTTCGCGAGATCAATGGTAATAATACGGCCATCAAAAAACTGTGCCTGCACTCGGTCACCTTCTTTTAAGTAGCCTGCCTGGTCTTCAATATCACTTTTAACGAGCTCAAACTGCTCAAACGATACGTCGTCCATAAAGAAATACGTAGTGCCATCGTTATATAAATACTGCAGGTTTTTGTTCGTGACATCGGCTGGTTCAATCGAATCATTGCCTTTAAACGTTTTGTCTAGCACCTTACCATCTATGAGGCTTTTGATTTTCACGTTCACAATAGAGCCACCGCGACCCATTACTTTTTGACCATACTCAATAACACGGTACGGAGTACCGTCAATTTGAAATATCTGTCCTTTTTTTAAATCTGTAACACCAAATGCCATTACTTATACCTCCGTAGTCTTAAATAGCTTGCAGTGCTCGCCGTACATACTGCTGGCATAAATCGTTAATTGCACTTAGTTCGGCGACATCAACTGGTCCGAGTAGGTCATACCCGCCTGCTGCCAAGGTTTTTTCTTGAGTAATACTCAGTTGCTCAAGCACTAGATTGAATCCATGCGCCTGGGCTTCGTTGTCTTCATCGTTCAAAGAAAACTGAGCCTGTCCCCGCGCGAGCGCAACACTATCCAGCATGTTCTGCATGTTTTCGCGCTCAATTCTATTCAGCGTGTTTCGGTTACGAACAGATGCCAAATTATGAATATACCGCTCATATTTCTTTATCAGATCAATGAATGAAACTTCTTCCACCCTAAAAACAGCCCTAGTTGTTCGCTACGAACGGCAATAGCGCAATGTGACGTGCTCGCTTGATAGCAATAGCAAGTCGGCGTTGTTCGTGTTCCTTTAGGCCAGTCTTTTTACGAGTCTCTATTTGTCCGTACTGATTCACGTAGCGTTGTAACGTCTTGAAATCTTTGTAATCAAAGTATGCTACATCTGTTCTATTCTTAAAAATCTTCGCCATAGTTATTCTCCTTTTAGTCGGAATAGTTATTAATTTGTCGAGTATTCACATTAAATTTTAACGAATTTTGAGTAGCGCAGCCTGGTGTGTAAGTCGAGCACAAAATCCGAGCTGTATTTTACATACAGTGAGAATTTTTGACGCAGATTTACGCCCAGGATGTGCAGTCAACAATTTGTTAAAACGGGATGTCGTCGAGGTTGATAGGCTCATCACCAATATCTTCGATCACCACGTCATCTTTTTTCTTGGTTGGCGCTGGTTTAGTTGGCGCTGGACCACTATTGTTGTCACTATCTTCGTCTTGACGACCATCAAGGAACGTCACGTCGCTTGCAAGTACTTCTACTTTACTGCGCTTTGTACCGTCTTGTTGCTCCCATGATCTTGATTGTAGCCGCCCCTGCACTAAACATCGACGACCTTTGTTTAAGTACTGTGAAACACGCTCTGCGAGTCCTGCCCATGCAACAACATCGATGTAGTCGGTTGCTTCTTGCCACTCACCACCTTGGTCTTTGTACGCGCGGTTGAGCGCTAAGCTAAAGCTAACCACTGACTGTCCGTTTGGTGTCTGACGGAGCTCTGGGTCTCGTGTTAAGTTTCCCATCAATGTGACTTGGTTCAAACTTCGTGCCATGTCGATTCTCCCTCGTTACTGTAATTGTTCCCTATTCTTCTTCGTTTCGGTCACGGTCGTCATCACGTCCACCACCGCTCTCTGCTCTTGCAGCAGCCTTCTTGGCTTTGTCGGCCTTCGCAGCTTCTGCTTTTGCAATCGCCTTAAGGTCTGGGCGAGTGAGTAAGTAACGAATAACTTCGTCTGTGATGTTGAGTGTTGATTCAACTTTCTTCACGCCTTCTCCTGGAATTTCTGCTGTGTATATGACGTACACTGCGTGTTCCTGGCCTTTGATACTGTATGCAAGTTTTCGCTTACCCCAGTTATCGGTTGCAGTAATCTTTCCACCGTTTGTTGCAATAATCTTCGCAACTCGTTCTTCGGCTTTGGTAAGATCAACCTCTAAATCAGGGTGATACAAAACCGCAATTTCATATTGATTCATGTAGAATCTCCTTTGGTTAAAGCCCACACGCTTTATGCTGTGAGCTGAGTTATTAGTAAATAAATTATATAACAGTTACCAGAGTTAATCAAGCAGCGCTACTGATCTGATTAGAAAGCAATCCAAACAGTTTTCCACGTTGTTTTCTACGGCAAAGCATACTTAAAAGTGCTCGTGAGGCGGCACGAGCTCTATCGGGTGGAATGAGTTCACTTTGGTATGCAGTTCTGTAAATCTCCTTTATGGGGTGTGCGGCGATAAAACTAGCCTCGCCTAAGATCGCGTTACCGAGCTGCCAGCGACGTTCTGTATTTGTCGTATACAAGAATTCGTCGAGTGTTGTGTTCTTTATAGAAGTCAGATCTTGTTGAATAGTGTATTGCACAAGAAAATCTTGAACACTTTTTGGACTACCAACACGCATTTGCTTAGGTTGACGAAGATAGTTGCGGTAATCTGCATGTAATGCGACAGTTTCAGGCTCGCCAGATGTATTAAAAGTAATAGCCTGGTCGGGTACATAACCCGCCGCTGCCATGACGACCAACTTGAATTTACCTAACTCATCATCAGGAAGTTCAGGCCCTACAAATGTATTATGGTATTGGTGATGATGAATCTCATACGGCACCATCTGTACGCGACTATGACGAAGTGCATTACCGCCAAGATCTGCGAGTGCATCGTGTCTTCTGGGGTGAAATGGATGGTGCAGGTCAGGCGCAAACCGTTCTGAAGCATGGGTGTGGGTTTGTACGAGCGGCAAAGGAATACCAGTTAACTCATCGATTGGAGTAACAAGCTCTGCTGCCAAAATCAACCTCCGCTATTTTTTGGTTTCTCTTACGCTTAGCGTACTAAAATAGCCATATAAAAAGCAACTGATTTATCGGATGTCTTGCGGGAAGTTTTCGTTATACATGTCGTCGTCTGCAGCTGTACTGCCGCCGCCGCCAAATACATCATCGATTGAGCTTACGAGTACATCACGTGGGCGATTGCCGTCTGGAGCACTAATAATTCCCTGTTCTTCCATTGTCTCAATGAGTCGAGCTGCCCTACCATACCCTATACGAAGCCGTCTTTGCAGTAAACTGGTACTTGCTTTGCCGCCATCTATGACTGCACGAACGGCGTCTTTGTACATGTCGTCGTCTGCATCTTGACCGCCATAATCTGCAACAATACCACCTTTACCATCTAGTTGTACTGGTTGGCTCACGATCTCATCGTTGTAATCTGGCAGCCTTTGTTCCTTGATGAACTTGGTCACCTTCACAATTTCGTCCTTGGTAATTAGTGAGCCCTGCACACGCTTTGGCTTTGCCATGTCTGAGGTTAATAGCAGCATGTCTCCCATGCCGAGCAGTTTTTCAGCGCCCATTTGGTCTATGATTGTGCGTGAGTCAACCTGGCTTGCAACCGTAAAGGCGATTCGTGCTGGCACGTTGGCTTTGATGAGCCCGGTAATCACATTTACAGATGGCCGCTGGGTTGCAAGAATCAAGTGAATACCGGCAGCACGAGCCTTTTGCGCAAGGCGCACAATAAGCGCCTCTACATCGCGTGCTGCCATCATCATAAGGTCGGCAAGTTCATCTATAACAATCACAATGTATGGCATGCCCTCTTCATTTTCTATTTCGTTGTATTCAGCAATATTACTTGCATCAACTTCAGACATAGTCTTGAGGCGTCGTTCCATTTCTGCGACCGCCCACTTCAGTGCACTTATACATTTTTCTGGATCAGTAATAACCGGCGTAAGGAGATGTGGAATATCATTATACGTCTTAAGCTCAACAAGCTTCGGGTCAACCAAAATAAGCTTAAGATCAGACGGACTGCTCCGGTACAACAGGCTTGTCAGGATTGTGTTGACCATAACAGACTTACCAGAACCTGTTTGACCAGCAACCATAAGGTGAGGCATTTTTGCAAGGTCGCCTACAACTGCAGCACCAGAAATATCTTTTCCAATCACAAAACTCAGCGGGCTATTAAGCGCTCGCCACTCTTTTGACTGCAAGAGCGAACTGACACGTACTGTCGCTGACTTGATGTTTGGTACTTCAATACCCACCAGTCCTTGGCCAGGGATAGGTGCTTCCATGCGAATTGCATGAGCCTTTAGTTTTAGTGTTAGGTTGTCTTCAAGAGACGTGATCTTCGTGAGCTTTACGTTATTTGGTGGCTGGAGTGTGTACTGTGTGACGCGAGGGCCAATGTTTGCGCCCTCCATTTTGACGTGAATGTTAAAGTTCTCGTACGTTTCGCGGATGGCCTCGGCATTTTCCTCGACGTTACCAGCATCTGCCTTGTCTTGTTTTTGATTCAATAAATCTATGGGCGGAAATTGCCAGTTAGGGTCGCTCGCAATGGTGAGTGCCGCGTGATCTTCTGACACCGTAAGTTTCTGTGCGCTGTTCTTCATGCTGCTCATACGTGGCTTTTCTTTATCGCGATCTGTATGACGCTCTACTGGAACACCTTCGTTCAGTTGAAAACCTCGTTGTTGCGCAGTTGTTTTAAGCTGGCTAATACTTGTTTCCTCTTCTTCTTTTTCTTCGGATCGCTTAAATACCGAGAAAATGCCAAGCAGTGCTTTCGGGGAGATTCCAAATGTTAACAAGAACGAAAGTAGTGCAAACGTAAAGAACAATATTGCCGCAGGCAGCATATCAAGTGCGCTCAACATGAGGCCACCAAACAAACCACCAACTGAACCGCCCCTGTCGCCCACATTAGAATCTGTAGACCCAGTTACTGTAAAGAAAGATGCAGCAGTTATAACAAATGCGAGCATACTCATAAGTTTTCC
>JBGTLD010000007.1:0-9802 GCA_041744275.1 Saccharimonadales bacterium (SeqCode)
TGGGCACGCTCACGAACTGTTTCTACTTGCTTTATACGGCGTTTGGGTGACTTTTCGGCAGCCATTGTTTCTCCTAAAACTTAAAAATCTACCAATACGGTAGATTCGTTCGTTGTCAATATATCATATTGCTTACGACCCCTGCAACTATTTTATTTTTTCATGCCTTTTATCTTCTGGAGCAAGGCAATAAAAGGGTTTTGTGCCAGTGAGTGAAGCAAAATGTCAGCTGCATGTTCTTTTAAGTCTATTGTGTACGTTGGGTATGCCTGAACTCCAGTTGCAAGCTCGGTATATTTCTTATCTCGATGCATCAGATAGGCGTAATAACCCACTATTTCAGATGCTTCTGGGCCTATTATGATGGCGCCCAATATACGGTCTTTTTTGTCTAAATATACAGTAACACTTCCTGAGCTGCCTTCGGCGACTGCCTTATCTATACCTTCATATGGTAGTGTGTGCGTCGTGAACGTAGTGCCATCAGCCGTTAATTCTTGAGCAGTTTTACCAACTTGAGCGACTTCGGGTGTCGTGAAAGTCGCGTTCGGAAGCACACGAGTGCTTGGACCTTTACCAAATCCAGTCAAGGCGTGAATCGTGGCAGCTGCACCTTGTTCACCTGCCCAATGCGTAAAGAGCGGCCCTCCGACACAGTCACCGACTGCATAAATGTGTTTTTGAGACGTTCGTAGTTTTGAGTCGACAGTGATGCCACCGTTTTCTGCTACTTCAATCCCCGCCGCGTCAAGGTTTAGCGAGCTATTACTTGGCTTGCGTCCAGTAGCCACAAGTATATGACTTGCACGTAACTCGTGTTTTGCACCATTAGCGCTATATAAAACTGATATTTCATTATCCTTGTTTTGTACACCGTTAACGCCGCTGTTGTACACGACATTAACACCACTATCCTTGAGACCTTCTGAGAGTGCGCTACCTACATGAGGATCAAATCTACTCATAAGTCTGTCGCCACGCTCAAATACAGTCACATTACTCCCTAGCATTGCATAAGCTTGTGCTAGTTCGAGTCCAATAGGTCCACCGCCAATAACGGCTAAAGAGTCAGGTCTCTCTGTGAGATCCCAAATTGTGTCTGATGTAAGATACGGTACTTTATCAAGTCCTTGGATAGGCGGCACAACTGGCTTTGAACCTGTCGCAATAATGCATTTTTTGAACGAAATACTGTCGCCATTTTCGCTTGTAAGTGTATGGTTGTCAGTAAAACTGTACCTGCCTCGGAATACAGTGATTCCTGCCGACTCTAATGAAGATTCGTTGTCTGTATCGTCTTCAATGATTTGCATTCGTTCTTGAATTGCTTTGTGAATCTCTGAATAGTCAGCTTCGCCTGTTGTAAGCGCGGTGAAGCGGGCTGTTTCCTTCAGGCCGTGTATCTTACGGGCAATGGATATCAGACTTTTGCTAGGCACACAGCCTGTGTGTAAACAATCGCCTCCAATTTTGTGTGCTTCTAGAATTGCTACTTTGACGCCAAACTTCGCTGCAGTTCTTGCTGCAGTGAGACCACCAGAACCCGCACCAATAACAACAAGCTGATAAGATGTATTCATATAGTCATCATTATACGGTATAGTCTGTAAATAACTATGATGTTAGTAGCGCTATTCAGTAGCATTCTCGCAGAAATAATCTTACTAGCTTTCTTTCGCACTCGCTATGTGAGGCTAGGTTTTGCGTGGCTTGTCTGTGTCTTATTAGCATTCATACTTGTGCTTGCCGTTGTATCTTTACCGTCATTGGTAAGTCTTTCAGTTTCGATACTCATTATTTCACTCTACCGTCTATGTAATATGGCACGAATCATTAAGCAGCGTATGCATATTGATTACATGCACCGAAGTGTTATTCGTACGAGTTTCGTCCTACTAACTCTACAGGCTATAGGTCTATTCTTACTTACTGTTTCAAGTACTGCTATAACGTTCACTCAGTTTGGTGTAAGTATCGGAACCGTTATGCTTGTAATCGCAGTAGGCTTGTACTACTCACTTGAAAGAACGCTCTCAAAGTCAAAGTGGCAGCCAATCACTAAACATTACAGTGATAAAGAACTCCCTACAGTTACGGTAGCAATCCCAGCTCGTAACGAAACTGACGAGCTAACGTCATGTTTGCAGTCAGTTCTTGCAAATGATTATCCAAAACTTGAAATAATCGTACTTGACGATTGCTCTCAAGATAAAACAGCAGAAATTATTAAAAGTTTTGCACATGACGGAGTACGATTCATTAAAGGCGACGAGCCACACGACAGGTGGTTATCGAAAAACCTCGCATATGACAAACTGTACCGCGAAGCCAATGGCCAATTTATATTATTTTGCGGTGTGGATGTACGCATTGGCCCTAACGCCATTCGTGCGCTTGTAACAACTGCATTAAATCGGAAAAAGAGCATGGTCAGCGTGATGCCTATGAGGCACTATGCCCGACTCAATAGTGTATTCATACAGCCTATGAGGTATTGGTGGGAGCTTGTACCTCCTCGCAGGCTATTTAATCGCCCTCCCGTGTTGAGTAGTTGTTGGCTTATTTCCCGTAAAACACTGGCGAGTCGTGGCGGTTTTGCCGCTTTAAGTAGAGCAATCATACCTGAATCATTTATTGCGCGCTCACTTACTCGAACCGATGAATATAGTTTCCTTATAGCAAACAAAGATATTGATGTACAAACTATCAAGTCTCTCCATGAACAAAAAGACACCGCTATTAGAGTACGCTACCCTCAGCTCAAAAAAAGGCCAGAACTAGTGCTTATTTTTGGATTAACTGAAGTATGTGTGCTTCTTGGGCCGTTTGCGCTGTTTTTGTATAGCATTGTTCAAGCGAACACTCAGCTAATCGTTTTGAGCGCTTTAACATGTGCAGTTCTTACACTAATCCATGTACGAATTGTACAGCTAACGAACCCTGGTAATGTGGCGATTGCACTATTCAATTTTCCACTTGTTGTTATGGTAGAGCTATATTTACTACATCTTTCAATGATCAGATACGAATTTGGGTCTGTAATATGGAAAGAAAGAAACGTATGTATACCGACCATGCATGTCGTGCCTCATCTTCCACGCTTTAGGTCATAGGTCTAGCTATTCTAAGTTAGGGAGAAAAATTGTAAATGTTGAGCCTTTGTTGAGCTGGCTTTGAACATCTATTTCTGCGTGTAAAATGCGTGCTAATTTCATAGTTACATAAAGACCGAGCCCAGTACCGCTGTTGACGCGTGTCCTATAATCTTCACTCCTGAAAAACTTATCAAATACACGTTCTTTGTCTGCCTTGCTTATACCAATACCTGTGTCACTCACAAAGAACTCAATACCGCCGTCTTTATTCCGTGCTCCTAGTGTGACGTGACCTTCTTCGGTGTATTTAATCGCATTGGTTGCAAAATTTTGTAGAATTTCTTTTGTGTAAAGTTTTCCAGAACAAAGTAATTCTAAGTGAGGATCTATGTCGGTATTGAGCTTAAGTCCTTTGGCATCAGCATCACCCTTGTAGGTGGTTGATAACTCCACAACGAGGTCGTGAGCATTGATTTGCTCTGGCACAAATTCTAACTTGCCGCGCTCAGCTCTCGAAAGCGTTGCAAGATCGTTCATCATTCCGGCTAGAAATGTTATTTGTTCATGGGCTGTTGCAAGCGCAGTTTTCACTGTATCGTTTTGCAGACCTGAACGTTCGAATAAAAATTCAGCATTACCAATATTTCCTTCTGCAATGGCGATGGGAGTCCTGAGTTCATGACTCACAACACTAATAAATTCATCTCGCTCTTCCTCTAGAGATTTTTCGCGCGTTATATCCCTAAGAAGCAGGACATAGCCTTGCATGCCCATTTGACCATAGCCGAGACGTACAGGTGCTATGCTCACATAAATATTAATGCTACTTTCATCTGGATAAAGCAATTTCCAGTCACGACTAGTTGTCTGCGTTTTTGTATTTTTGACCACTTTATCAATGTCAATTTTTTGATTATTGTGGTCGACAATTGTAATAACTGTACGTAACATTTTACCGGTAAGTGTCATGTTGACGTCTAGAAGATTAAGTGCAGCACCGTTGGTCACGACTATTTTACCTGACTCATCAATAGCGAGAACGCCATCTGCCATGCTGTTGATCAAACTGGTTAATCGTTCGTGTTCGACACTCGGTACGTTAATTTCTGCAGTAGGTTTTTTAGGCATAAGTATTATTATGACACATGAATATCGATCTTAAGAGGAGATTTAAGCGACGTAGACTCGGCCAATTCTCTTACATTAGGCTTAAGAATTGGCTGATATGACTTTATCTCTTTTCGGAGTGCCTTGGCGTTGGGCAAATGTTTACTTAGCTCAGACCAAAATGGTGCGCCGTGTGCCATAACTCTCGTGTGCGTTAGTTCATGCAAAATAACATAATCGATCAGCTCCCAAGGAAGCTGTAATAAATAACAATTAAGGACAATATCGCCGTGATCCGAACAGCTACCCCACCTACTTCTCAGCTGTTTCATTTTTATTGAACTATACCTAAAGCCGTGTTCCCCCGCGATCAACTGCATACGCGGAAAAAGGAGTTGTTCTCCCTCTTTGCAGAGGGCACGGACACAGGCAATTTCTGCAGCATCCTGTGCAGGCTTACTATCCCACGCAATATGCATTGGTAAACGTATAAAAATACCAGTCCCAACCAATCGAGTAGTGATCTTCGGTTGAGAATACTGCTCAAACACAATATGTCGAGCCTTGCCGATAATTGAGCCGTGGCTAATAAGCGGACGCACGATTGCCTTTTCGGATATCCAATCGCGCTTACTTTTCGCAAATTCTACGCCAAGTCTATACGGCGCCCACATAGGAAGTGTGACACGTACGTTACCCTTGTTGGTTATACTTAACTTCATGCTTTTTACACCACGACGTTTATACAGGTGAACGAGTCCTACATCAGGAATAGTAACTTGCTTGACAGCCATTACATAATTGTACCGATTTATGTTCTTGTTAGCGAATCACGATGTTACGACGTGATGAATCAACTCTTCCGGCAGAGGAATTTGGAACCAAATTAACGAGTCCAGGTTTTATAACGCCACTATGAGCCGATTCAGCCTTGAGGAGTCCCATTTCATACATCTTCTTAAGCACAGCACTACGTTGTGTTTCAAACGTGTGCTTACCACTTATGACAATGTAGTCTTCAGTGGCGGTCGGATTTTGCATAGGGCCAATCACAGACTCGAACGTCGTTCGGTCGAGTGGCACCGCATATTTATCGTCAGCTTTTCTTCTGTCGCGTTTGTTCACTCTTACGAACGCGCTTTCAATATCAATCTGGAACCAAATAAGTACAGGTTGTACTTTTGCTTTTCGAGCCATGTCCCTCAGTATTCTGCGTTGCGAAAAGCGCATTGCGTTCGTATCAAACACCACGCTAATACCAGCATTTAAGAACTCCTGCGCCATATACTCAGCAAGATGGTTGACGACACTATTTTCTTGCTTATCAAACCGTGGTTCTTCGAATAATTCAAATCGTATACGATCAGCCTGAACGTGCGCTGCATGTATGTAATTACATATTTGACGAGCAAAGTGCGTCTTCCCAGATCCAGGCACGCCGTACAGTAGGATTAGGGTTGGTTTATTTAGCGTTAACTTGCTCATTTCTGTATTCACACTACAACATTTAAGGTGTTAATGCAAAGATTTTGATGAAATGTGTAGAGTTCTATTTATGGCAGTAACTTTAAATAATCATAAGCGAGGCTTTCGTGTGTTAGGATAGTAGGCGTCCGTAACGTACTGTGCTTTTAATCCGTAAACAATAAGGTGATGAACATGCAAATTGAATCTTTATTCATGGAGTTCGAAGAGTTTGTCGTACAACCGAATGCAATGCGGTCGCTGGTAATTTTGCTTGCTTCAATAATTGTCGCTTACTTACTTAGCCATGTTATCGCCAGAATAATCATCAAAATAGCTCAGAAGATTGCACTCAGATCAGATACTGCCACCAACGAAGAGAAAAAGATTAAACTACGGCGAGTCGAAACGTACTTAAGTGTCAGCATCGCCGCAGTGCGAGCGCTTATTGTTGGAATAGTGGCCTTTTACAGCTGGCAGCTGATAAGCACTACTGCAAGCTTGTCAGCAGCAACTATTGGTGCGAGTGCATTTTTTATAGTTATCGCTGGCGGAACACTTGGCCTAGTGCTTCGTGACGTGACTTCTGGTGCTGCGATGATTATCGAGCGTTGGTTTGACGTAGGTGACTTTGTCCAGTTAGAGCCCTTTCTAGACGTGAGTGGTGTCGTAGAACGTATTACGCTCAGATCAACAAAACTAAGAAACTTGAGTGGTGAAGTAATCTGGGTACATAATCAGCATATTCATGGCGTCAAAGTAACGCCGCGTGGGCTTCGAACGCTCGCGGTCGACATATTCGTAAATAACGAAAAGGTTGGCCGTAATTTAATAGAAAAAGTTCTCGCTACAATTCCCGTCGACGCAATGACAGTTGCTGAGAAACCTAAAATTATTAAATCTGAACAATGGGGTGAGCATTTGTGGCTTATGACCGTTACGGCACAAACGCCGCCTGGACGCGAATGGATAATCGAAAGCTATCTTGTTGAGTCACTGAAAGATCAAGATGCCAAACGTCGCGGAGGTGACACTATGGTACGCCGCCCAATGGTAAGATATGCCGATCCCGCAGCAGAAAAAAGCTTTCGCAGAGCTATACGTATTTCTAAAAACGACTCAAAATAAGTTAGCTAATCGTTATACTAGACCACCTACGTAAGCTACAATACTAACGTATGAGTAATCAAACAAAATTCAACGATCTTAGGGCTTTGTTTATCAACTGCTCTATTAAAAAAGATGGTTCTCAATCGCACACTCAAACTCTTATGGATAAAGCATCAAGTATCATGAGTGATCAAGGAGTACAGATTGAACATATATATGCGCTTGATCATGTAATTGCATTTGGAATGATCAAAGACGGTAAAGAGCAAGGTGAAGAAGACGACTGGCCCGCTATTCAGCAAAAAATCATAGATGCAGACATACTTGTCTTGGGTACTCCAATCTGGCTAGGTGTCAAATCCAGTGTTGCGTCACTGGTTATCGAGCGGATGTATGCCTACAGCAGTGTTCAAAATGATAAAGGCCAGTACGTTTATTATGGCAAAACCGGAGGCTGTGTGATTACCGGCAATGAAGACGGAATCAAGCACTGTGCCATGGACATCCTATATGCACTCCAGCACATCGGTTATATGGTACCGCCACAAGCTGACTGTGGCTGGATTGGCGAGGCAGGACCAGGTCCAAGTTATGGTGATACTGAGTGGGATGGTCAAAAGATTGACCCACCTGTCGGATTCGACAATGAATTCACAAACCGTAACACAACTTTTATGGCTTGGAATCTAATGCACACAGCTCGAATGCTAAAGGATAATGACGGTATTACAGCCGTCGGCAACACAGTTAAAGACTGGCAGCATGTTACAAATGCCACATCCGACAATCCTGAGTACAAGTAACGAGGTATATTTAAATTATTTCTTAATGCCAAGACTGCCGGGTATTGATTATTTTGCCTGAGCCATAATTACTGTGCAGTATTACACGACGACCAAGCCCTGAAAGCGTATACGAATGGCAGTACTCGGCTTCAGACTCCATTAGAGTTTTTATTTAACCTGAGTGCACTCAGCTTATTTATTCCAAGAGACTCGCTTACGCGTATCCTTTTTTAACTTCAGCAATACGCACCGGCATGCCACCAAATACAGCCATTTCACCATCACGAGACAGTTCCGCTATCTCAGACGGTTCAACCAGTAAAGCGATGACATACGTAGAGACTGAATGCTCTTTTTCGTTCAATGCACCTACAGCAGCTCCATTCACTTCTGGATAAGTACCGGTAACAAGCTCCAAAAGTTAATAACGTGCAGCAGATATTGCTTCATAATCAGATAGGGTTGGAACCTCGCCTTCAAGTAACGGTGATAAAAATTCATAGTTGGATATACTCATAATAATAATTATGACATAAAAGTAATAGTTATACGAACTTATGATTCTGTAAACTTATACGTAAAACATTGTTAAACAAATATTATGTTAATGTGTGATTTTTTGAGGCACATCTTATTATATAATACTATGCTATAAAGTCAATATATAGTCTGGTGCTGATAGACGATCCAAAGCACTACACTGGCCTACGAAGTTAATTTATGTGCTTTCTTGTATTTATAAAGGCTGTAGCCAAAAAAGGTGAGGTATGCAAATATAGCAGGTCCAAATATTAGAGCTGCAAAAAAAAGAAATAGTGCGGCGTCTGGCTTCTGTATCTGAACAAGGACATAGCCAATAATTAGCAATGATGCGGATAAGCTCCACAATGCGATAAACCCATATAGCTTTCTTTTGACTTTTGGTATGCGAAGATCTTTGTATATAAGCTTAAACAAAAGTGCGATAATCAATATGTCCATAAAAATACTTTTTATATATTCTGGCAGGGGTGACAGGACTTGAACCTGCGACACCTGGTTTTGGAGACCAGTGCTCTACCAACTGAGCTACACCCCTATATCTTAATTTTAAATGATAAGGTTCAAATCTGACAGGACATGGTCACGTTCCGCGACCCCACAATTTTCAAGCTTGAAACAAGTTTCAAATCTGAAAAGTTGTCTTGCAAAGTGCCACTGGCACTTCTCACCTGCGACACCTGGTTTTGGAGACCAGTGCTCTACCAACTGAGCTACACCCCTATAGATTGGGACTTGACTTACTATACCTCATTTAATGTGATTATGCATTTGTAAAAATGATAGAATATTAATAGATATACTCTGTAAAAACGGTTGTGCTTCATGCATATAGTGTTTATACTTAAAAACAAATCAAATAACGTTCGAAAACGAGGACGATGAAAATATTAATGTTGGGGTGGGAGTTACCCCCTCATAACAGTGGAGGTCTCGGAGTAGCATGCTACCAACTCTGTAAGGCACTCTCCAAAAAGGGTGCCGATATAGAGTTTGTGCTTCCCTATTCGGCTGAACACAATATTGATTTCATGAAGATTAATGCAGCGCACCCTCAGGGTGTAAAAGAAATCCTCAAATCAGGAATAGCTTACGACAGCTATAAATATGTATATTCTGATGGTACTGAAGAGTGGGTTGATATCTTCGGACAGCAAATGGCATACGAACACGCTGTTGAAAAACTTGTTGAATACGCCGAGTTTGATGTTATACATGCACATGACTGGCTTACATTCAGGGCTGCAGTTAGAGCCAAACACAAGACCAATAAGCCCATGATACTACACGTTCACTCAGTAGAACGGGATCGTGCTGGAGGCGGTCATGGCAACCCAATGGTGAGAGAAATCGAATACATGGCTATGATGCTTGCAGACCGAGTTATTGCGGTCAGTCAACAGACCAAAGACGCGATTGTGCGAGATTATGCTATCCCAGAAGGCAAAGTTGAGGTGGTACATAACAGTATGGACATATCTGCTATCGAACCACTCGATGACAGTAACGTCTACAAATACCTGGAAACTATGAAACAAAAAGGCTACAGAGTTGTAGTAAACATTGGTCGACTTACACTTCAGAAAGGTCTACCTAATCTACTCCGAGCAGCTAAAGATGTGATTGAGCGAGCGCCCAAGACTATATTTTTAATTGTAGGAAGTGGCGAGCAAGAGCGTGAGCTTTTGATGCAGGCTGCCG
>JBGTLD010000008.1:0-3398 GCA_041744275.1 Saccharimonadales bacterium (SeqCode)
ACTCGGCATTAGTCGAAACGTTATGTTTGCCGGTTTTCAGCGTGGTAAAAAATGGCGCGATGCATACGCTATCGGTGATTTATTCGTTATGCCTTCCATTTCTGAGCCATTTGGGTTGACTCCTCTCGAGGCAATTGGATACGGTACACCTGCGCTCATAAGCAAACAATCTGGCGTCGCAGAAGTTTTAACAAATTGCTTGAAAGTCGATTTCTGGGATGTGAAAGAAATGGCGAACCAAATCACCGCAGTTGTACAAAACGATGCCCTTAGAGATGAGTTACACAATAACTCGCTCAAAGAATACCAACGCTTGAGTTGGGATAAAGCTGCAGATACTCTGCTTGATCTATACAGGCACCACCACAGAAAGGCTTACGCATGAGTCAAAAAGCAATAGTGCTCTATCTGCACGTACACCAGCCGTTTCGTATCAAACACTACACCGTTTTTGACCCAGGTGTTGACCATGCATACTTTGAAGCAGACTACGACAATCGTACAAACAATGAACGTATTGCCCATAAAGTAGCGGAAAAATCATATATACCTACAAACAAGGTTTTGTTAGAGCTGCTCCACAAGTACCCAGATTTTAAACTCAGCTTATCTATTACCGGTACTGTACTTGAACAGCTTGAACAATACTCACCAGCAACACTCGCTTCTTTTCAACAACTTGTCGCAACTGGTCGTGTAGAGATTGTTGCAGAGACTTATCACCACAGTCTTGCATTCTTCTATTCATTAGCAGAATTTGAGGCACAGGTAGACATGCACCGTCAAAAGGTACAAGAACTGTTTGGTGTGACACCTCAAGTATTCAGAAATACCGAGCTCAGTTACAACAATGATCTTGCGTATTGGGCGGATAGAGCTGGCTACAAAGGTATTCTTGCAGAAGGCTGGGATCCTGTTCTTGGCTGGCGTAGCCCTAACTTTGTGTATAGACCCACGTACACAAATAACATTAGATTACTCATGAAAAACTATAAGTTGTCTGACGATATTGCTTTCCGTTTCGGAGACCGTAATTGGAGTGAATGGCCTCTAACTGCCGACAAGTTTGCTCATTGGCTCGGTGAATCCGGTGATGCAACTAACTTTAACTTATTCATGGATTACGAAACGTTTGGCGAACACCAATGGAGTGATTCAGGTATATTCGAATTCCTGAAGCACCTTCCCGAAAAATGGCTACAGGTACCTGGCCAAACATTCATGACGGTGAGTGAAGTCATAGATGCTTTTGATCCCGTTGATAGTGTCGATACTCCAGAAACAACCACCTGGGCAGATACCGAACGCGATCTCTCCGCATGGCTTGGCAATCCTATGCAACATCAAGCTATTGCTGCTCTCTACGAACTACAACGACACATCATGAAAAGTGGCGACTTGCAACTTATAGAAGATTGGCGAAAACTCCAGACTTCAGACCATTTCTACTATATGTGTACTAAGTGGTTTAGTGACGGCGATATTCATGCCTACTTTAGTCCGTATGAAACACCATACGAAGCATTTATTAACTTTATGAATACCTACCACGATCTTAAATATCGATTGACCGAGAAAGGATTTGACGTCTAATGGGAAGACCAGTAATGCTCGGCAACGGGAGCTTAACCGTTGGGCTTAATGAACAAGGAATGGTGCATGACTTTTACTATCCATATGTTGGATTAGAAAACCTCACAACCGCTCGTAGCGTACATCACATGATTGGTATTTGGGTTGATGGTCAGTTCTCGTGGGTAGACGATGACGACTGGGTTTGTAGTGTAGATTTTGAGAGCGATGCACTCGTGAGTAACATCCGGATGCAGAGTGAATCATTACAGATCGAACTGTTCTTTAATGACTTTGTTGATTCATCCCTCAATGTTTTTTGCAGAGATTTTAAAGTTATAAATCAGTCTGACCGTCAAAGAGAAATACGTGTATTTATGCATCAAGTATTTGAAATATCTCGTGGAGGGCGTGCCGATACTGCATTGTACGTACCTGACGAGCACTATATCCTCGATTACAAAGGTCGCTGTTCTCTACTTGTTTACGGCGAGACTGCTGATGGCACATCATATGATCAGTTTGCTATAGGTAACTATGGCATAGAGGGTAAGGCTGGTACGTTTATGGATGCACTTGATGGGCAACTATCTGGTAGCGCAGTAGAACATGGTGGAGTTGACTCTGTGATTCGCTTTACAAACACCCTTGAGTCGGGTGCTTCAATAGATATAAAATATTGGATAGTAGCTGCGGAATCACAATTTGATGCTGAAAAAATACATAACATTATCAAAGAACAGGGTCTGGACACCCGGCTTGCAGCAACAAGACGGTATTGGCATGAGTGGCTAGCTGTTGGCACAAATAAATTGCATGTTGTTCCAGCTGAATACCTTGAGGCTACGAAAAAATCATTACTTGTTATAAAAGCTCATACGGATAAGCGTGGCGGTATTATCGCATCGTGTGACTCTTCGATATACAATTACGGCCGTGATTACTATAGTTATGTATGGCCTCGAGACGGCGCATATGTGATGTGGCCACTTATACGACTTGGCTATACCGATGAACCGAAAATGTTCTTTCGGTTCTGTCGAGATATTTTGACTGATGACGGATACCTGATGCACAAATATCAGCCTGATAAAGCAATTGGCAGCACATGGCATCCAATGTTGCATGGCAAACGAAAAGAACTTGCCATACAAGAAGATGAAACTGCAAGTGTGATATTTATGCTTGGTGAATATGCGAAGTATTCTAAAGATTACGACTTTGTACAAAGCCTGTACGGTACACTCGTTCAGCCGGCGGCTAATTTCATGTACGATTTTATTGACGAAACTACCGGACTACCACATGCCAGTTATGATCTATGGGAAGAAAAGTTCTTAACTAATACCTACACAGTAGCACTGACCTATCAAGCACTTCTTGTAGCAGCAGAGTTCGCAGATCAATTCCATCACCCAGACGATTCTGTGAAATGGCGTGAGCGTGCTGACCAATTCCTAAACAACTCGGCAATATTTTTTGACCCTGATCGTCAGACATTCAGGAAAGGATTCTTACTCCTAGAAGATGGTTCGTTACAATTCGATAACGTTATAGATGTGTCAAGCGTATACGGTGTGATGATGTATGGTTTATATACAGACACTCATACTATGAAGCAATCAGTAGCCAGCATAGAAAATATTTTACTCGACAAAACACCATCTCTTGGTAGTCCACGATATGAAAATGATACATACTTCCAGTCAGACCCCTCATATCAAGGGAACCCCTGGTTTGTCACAACACTATGGCTTGCGCAGTACTACGCTCGCACAGGACAAGTTCCTAAAGCTACGTCATACGTAGATTGGGCACTACAGCAC
>JBGTLD010000009.1:0-5378 GCA_041744275.1 Saccharimonadales bacterium (SeqCode)
CGAAAATCAGCAGGGTCACTTATTACAGGCACATGAACAATGATCCAGCATTTGCAGCAAAGATGACATACGCCATGGAGTGTCGTAACAAAGTGTCATTTAATTTTGTTACAACCTACTAGATTAACTAGTCGCTTTGCACACGATTTCAGTAAAAGTCACGTTACTTTATTCAAATCATTTGGTTTATAAAAAATGGCGTTAAGGGGTAAAAATCCTGGGAAAAATCATATCCGACGATACGCTCGATAAGTTTGAGCGTTTAGGTGAGCACCAATTTAGTCACAAATGAACTAAAAGACCAGGAGGTCTCTTTTTGCTATGATGTAATCATGAATAAGATTATCTTAATTGGTGGAGCACCAGGTGTTGGTAAGTCGACGTTGGCCAAAGAGATTGCATCGGCTCGAGGTGCAAATTGGATTTCAACAGACCAGATACGCACCATAATGCAAAAAGCGACTAAGCGTGATTTGAAGCCTGAGTTATTTGTTGATGCAAATTCTTCAAATGACTCAGGGGAGTCGGTCATACTTGAAATAAAGAAAGCGGAAGCTGTTTGGGAAGGGGTCGCAGAATTTATTAAACAGAATCATCCGTGGGAGGGCTGTGTTATTGAAGGAACTGCTATATTACCTCATCTTGTCGCTTCTGATTTTAAAGATAATCCAGATATACTGCCAATCTTTCTGGTGCAATCCGAAGAGTCCATTAAAAACGTTATTGAACAGCGAAGTAAAGATCCATGGATAAACACTAAGACTCCCGAACAAAAGAAAAAGAAAGCAGAACAGACAATACTTTTGAATAACATCTTCAAACAGGAAGCCATTAAGAATGGATATACGGTTCGTGAGCTAAATGGATTTACAGATGCTTACGACGACATAGTTACGCAAGCGACTATATTCTAGTAAATAATCTTACTTTCATTTTTTGGTTTTACATATCTAAATTCGAGATATATTGAGTCATCAATTATACAATTGAAAAGTATAAGTAGATTCTGTTTAGTCACGGGTTTTATACCCTCTGTCCGTGCTCCAGAGCTCGCAGGAGAGGTTTTAGAACAAAAGAAGGGTTGTTATTCTGTGAGATAAGTCAGAACAAAAATAAAACAGTGCTTATAACTTGACAAAATAGCAATAATTTGCTACTATTCGTGTAGTAAAACGCTAAAACAAAAATATGAGCCAAGAACAATTTCCACAACCAGAACAACCTCAAACACCTATTGAGCAGGGTCAAGTTGAAAGTAACTTCAACAAGGACCAGGCTGTTATTCAAGAAGCATTGCAATATGTTAATGAAGTTGCCCCAACTTGGGTACTTGAACCAACAGAAGTAACAGTCGAACAGCCAGCTAACCAAGAAGAATTACTTGGTAATCTTGACTCAATGCTTGGCACTCAGCAGGACGGCGATAAATTACATACGCACTTGCAAAGTAACCTCGTAATGATTAGAAGTATGCAAGGTCAACCTGAGCACTATGGCTTTAGTAGTTTGAACATTAAAGCTGGTTATAACTTGAATGACTTGCGACAGCCTGGGGATAATCTTACTAAGGAAGAATACGAAACACTTCGTGATGATAGCTGGCCAGAGCGTGAAACAGTAGAAGACCCAGAGCAAACAAATGTTATGGTTACTGGCTTGCTACATGCCACTGGTGCAGAAGTTTTGCGTAGCGATATAGGCGAGGACGGCGGAATTAAAAAAGTATATAAGGGGATGTTGGATGGGCAGCCAGTATACTTTGAGGAAATGGTCTTGCCTCGTATTCGTGGCAATTTTGACCCGAACCGAGAAACCACTACTCATCTTGAGAGAACTTTCAATGTAGTCTCTGAGCATACAGCACGACATAGCCTTAACGCACTTTCAGCTAAAGACGCCGATGTATTGCGGTCTATTGGTGTTGAGTTTCCAGCTTTGTATTCACCTGACTATAACCCCGACACTTACCCTAACCGTTCAAGAATGATTGAGACACTGCAATTATATGCCGCTATGAATCCTACTAGTGAGAATGTGCAACAGACGACAACTCAAGATAATGTAGAAGCTACACACGATCCATTAAGCGACCTAAGGACTGCTCAGGCCGAGAGAGACAAGCAAGAAGAAGTCGTTATCTCTAATTTCCGTGCTCACGGTGCAAGCAAAGAACAAATAGAGGCTTTTCGTGCAGACATTGCTCGTATGAAAGAAGCAGAATTAGAGCGGGGCAGGTTATTCCCTCATCAAGCTGGATTTGTTCGCTTTGAAGCTCTAAGCAAGCCTGACCAAGAACTTGATATGGGCATTGGCTCTGGCTTTGAGCAGGGCGACTGGATTACAGTCCAGCGTTCTTCTGGCGAAATGGAACACCAATGGACATTTATGGGTATTGACCCAAATACAGGTTTTGCAGAAGTTGCAGCTATTGATGAAGAAACAGGTGACAGGTTGTCAAAAAGTTATTCGTTAGACGAACTACGTAAGCTCAACAAACGTACAAAGAGTTAAGATTATCTGTACAAGCCTAGTTCGTTAGCCTTTGACTTAAATCTAGGGTCTTTTGCTAAGGTTTCGTGAAAGCTGGAAGTATAAAAATCTTGCAAGATACCCGACCATAATTGTTCATGAGCGTTTATATTGCTGTCACTTACCAAATGACGAGGATATGAGTAGACAGGACGAGGGCAAATATAATACCAAGAGCCTCTAATATCAGCATCAATTAGCGGTTCAGCAAACGGGTCATCTTTCTCCCAATCAGACACCGAACCAAGGATTGCCTTATCGGGGTAGCCAACTAGTATGCCGAATGCTATATGGTTCAAGTTTTCTTTACTGTATTGCTTAAATCGCTCATCTTGCTTTAGTAGTGTGCAGATAGTCTCAACCAGCTTTTCGCCACTTAGCTTTTGCTGGATAAGGTCAAACTTACTATCATTAAAGAGTTCAGTATTCTCAAGCACGAAATTTAGTCCGTGCGTGAATACGGCGTCATACCCAGCATAGCTTTCTTTAGAGGTAGATTTATCAATCTTTGCCTCCGCAAAATAAATGTCAGTGATTGATTGTAACGCTTCTATGGATTGAGCCATTTCGGCTGTCCATTCCGCAAGCTGTTTTTTGTTTGAACGGTAGAAGACACCGTCGCAGTAAGCTCTCGCACCACTAAGCGTTAGTATGCTATTTGGCGTTACCCAATAGGCTAGAGCTGCTGAGTCGACTCTCTCCCGTAGCTGAATAAGAATATCTACGGCTGTTTGGGCGGAAGGGGAACTACTCATTAACCAATTCCCCTAAAGCAGGTTCAAGCCTGATTGCGTGTGCTGAGCCGAAAATGAGAAAGGGGCTTTTTCCATCATGCCAGTACTTTTGTATTTCTTTCAGAATGTGTTCGTCTCTAAGCTCACCAGACCTTCTGGCTAGAGCATTAGTAACATAATCTTGAGGTGTGGGTGTAGTAACGTCATAAATCCACTGGGTATCGTCCCAATCTAATTGCTTTTTGAATAGTTCGTGGTGGATTGACTCCATTCCTTCCAGACTAAAATCTACATCTTCCCATTGGTAGGACTTTTTCATTAGTTCTAGCATTGATACGGCCTCTTTCTGAACATCAGGTTTGTCGGTAAATCTGCTCCACCAACTTAGTTGACGGATAAAGTAATAGAACACCACTTTATCTCTCCCGAACTCCTTTGCTAATTCGTTTGCTTCCCATACTCGGTCTGGCTCTGGTGAAGCCACTGGCACGTTATCGCGTCGTGATAAATGCACCACAAATTGAGCTTCGCCACCATCAACGATAGACTTTGTGCGATCCTGCGTATCGTCTGCGTTGACTTCATCAAAACGTCCTTCTACGAGAGCAATAGGACTATTTGTCTGAGCTATAAATGTATTCCAGCGATTCTCAATATCTTGAAATTGTGGGTGATTAGGGTCGTTTACGTGGTCGGAGCCGTAAAACAGTACTTTATGATTACCGTTACCTGCTTCGACAATATATGGACGTTGAAATCCCTCAGTTTCAATTCGGGCGTATTCGTCGTAGCTTAATATATTGCTCATTTGCATAAATTATAGCTTGGAAATGCATAAAGCGTTATATTCTATGTGTAATGCAATCCGTAACAGAAGTACTAAAAACCCTTGCCAACAGTGCTGTACAGGCTGGTTTAATTGCAGCTTTAATCGGCGGAATAAGTGCATTTTATATGCTCATTCGCTCCACAAAGCGAACTAAGCAGACAAAAGCGACCAAGCTAGAAGCTCTGTACCTGAGTTATTCTTCACCAGGCTTTAGTAGAATCTCTATGCTTAATTCACCCGATACCCTTGGTATGGGTGTGTATGCAGCACTTGCTTTGGAGCAGGTGGGAGCGATAGCAGATATAAAACCTCACGTAGACGTAAATCTGAGGCTTTATCCTGAGTGGCCAGCAACTTACTTATCAGCAGCAAGGTATTGTGCATTAGTCGGTGAAAAACAGAAGGCTAGGGATTATATGTCAGTAGCGAATACATTGGCGGATAGTCAAAAATTTACCGCTGATATACCACAATTGGAAAAGTCAGTTATTGAAGCACTTATTACTTCAGAAGCTCAGCCACTACCGAGCACTACTTCAGTTGACACAATGTTTGAGGAATTACGAAAAAAGCCTCACCTACTTGTACTTGCTCGTTCGGTGACGGCATTACTGGCCGGTTTGGGGCTGATTTTTGGTGGAATACTATTGCATATGATAAGAAGTCTTATCTCGTAGACAACTCCTTTATAGCTTTGGTCACTAGTTCATCGGAGTAACCACGACCACCTCTATCCGTCGGTGGCATTGTCAGTTTTAGTTCAAAAGGTAGTTGGGTTATAAAGTCATCATACCGATTGATAGGCTCATACTTGACCTTTCCTGTGCCTGCTAGTGCTGTTAAGGGTATCTGACCCCATATAGTGACCTCCTGTGGACTTGCAATTACTTTATTTATAACTCGCTCAACGATGTGTTTCTTTTGCTGGAAGGTAACTTCGCTTAGCTTTTGCGTAGCTTTGGCAACGAGTGAATCAATATCTATTTTACCAGTTATACCTCTGTTTGTAGAGTTATCAGACAACTGACTTTGAAGCTCCTCAACTTGTCGGTTCACTATTTGAACCTGCTCCTCAAACAATTCTTCAGGAATTAGACCCTTGCCATACGCTTCAACATATCGCTTACGCTCATTCTCAAGACCTGAGAGCTTCTTTTTGATTGAAGATACATTGGTATTAGTTTTGACGGCTTTCTGTCTTTCTAGCCAGTTCTGAATGGAAGATTTTATCAACTCTGTTTGAGTCAGTAGAGATTCAATTTTATTCCAAACCAAACCATCTAGTA
>JBGTLD010000010.1:0-9420 GCA_041744275.1 Saccharimonadales bacterium (SeqCode)
TAGGGCTTTATTCGTTTTGTGACTTCGTTTTTGAGGGTTTTGGGCAAGTGCTACTTCTCCCCATGCGTTTATATAGCTAGTTATGAGCGCCGCCCCTAACGCGCCAACTGCAACGACGATAACCCACTCGCTTGCAGTGCTCTGTAGGTAAGCCACTATACCAACATATAAAAAGGCTTCTTTGAGCCGATCAGTCACAGAGTCTAAGAACATTCCCTTTGCAGATTCACGTTTCTGGAGTCTCGCAAGTTCGCCGTCGAGCGTGTCAAATAAACCAAAGAGTATGAGCCCAACGCCCGCAAGCACAAGGTTGCCGTTTGCGATCAGCAACGCAATAGGGATGTGCGCAAGAAATCCAGTTATCGTGACCCCGTTTGGTGTAATTCGTCCGTCACTTGCTTTATTCAATGCCCGCGCCAACACGCCCATGACCTGTTTAATCTGCTGTTTTGGTAAATCTAAAAAGGAGTTAATGGTTGCCATTAACTCCAAATTATAGCGCATTGTGGACTCTGTGCTTAGTCTTTGAGTTTGTTGCCGATAGTTACAAGCTCAGAGATAAGTCCATCCATGCTTACGCGAGCACCCTCTGCGAGAGTGCCATCTTCATTTACTGTTTCATGGACGGTTCCAATGTGGACGGCCTCATAGAGTGGAAGTAACTTTACGCCAAGTGATACTAAACGGAGGTTTTCTGCAGCACGTGTGCCTGCGTATGGTGACATGCTGTAACTCACGATACTCAGTGGTTTGTAGTGCCAGCCTTCCCATGCGTAGTCGATAGCGTTTTTAAGAACGGCTGGGATGCCGTGGTTATATTCGGGTGTGATCATGACAAATGCATCTGCCGCAGCGACACGTTCTCCCCACGCTTTACCTTCTGGGTGCTTGAAGTTGCCACCAAGGTATCCAATGGCTGCTGCCTCGTCAAAGTAGGGAAGATTGAGGTCTCCGACTCGCACTAGATCTATCTCAAGTTCAGAATTCTTTTTCAGTTCGTTTGATACCCATGTACCAACACGTTGACCCATTCCACCTTCGCGTGAACTACCTAATAACACTAATACTTTCATAGAAACTCCTTCGTTACGGATTTATAAAAAGGAACTATCAAGGCCGATCGAAGCAAATAAGTCATAATTGAGCTCGTAGTATTTTTCTTTACCATTTTTTCGCTCAATAATTATATTGGCGTCCACTAGTTTGGATAAATGATGGCTCATCGCTGGCTGGCTGAGTGTTGCGCATGTACTGACACTTGCGCAGCTCTTCGCTTCTTTCTGTAAGGAAAGAGAACGAACAATATCAAGCCGAGTCTTGTCAGCAAGAGCCTTAAAAATAGTGACATGTTGATCGGAATTCATAGCAACTTTCGTATATTAATTTATATATTTAAATATGTCAATACGTTATTTCGTGATTATTAGTAACTGTTATACTGTGTAGCACTATGATAAAGCAAGTTTACCCTGGGTTAACGAGCTATCAGCGGGTGGCAGCTGCACTTGTGTACGCAAGTCTTATCAGTGTCGCACTTTTTGTCGGACGTGCGTTTGTGAGTCAGAACTTACGATATTGGTTTTTGTTGTGGAACTTGTGCCTTGCATGGCTACCGCTGCTTTTCTCAGGACTATTAGTATATCGTTTACGATCGAGCCGCTGGCTCGAGTGGAAGAACATAGTACTCACAGCCTTGTGGCTTGGGTTTCTACCGAATAGTTTCTACTTAGTGAGTGATCTGATTCACCTGCGAGACACAGGAGAGGTTAGTCATTTGTATGATTCAGTTCTGTTTGCGTCCCTTATATTTAACGGATTTATACTCGGATTACTGAGTATTTTAGGCGTTCACTACGAGCTACTCAAAAGATTTCATCGCCAAAAGGTGCACGCCGTTATAGCTGGCGTGTTGTTTTTGTGTGGATTCGCAATTTACCTTGGGCGGAGCTTACGCTGGAATACCTGGGACGTGCTCGTGAACCCATTTGGAATATTATTTGACGTATCTGAGCGGGTAATTAATCCTATATCTCATGACCAAGTATTTGTAACCACCGGTATATTCTTTTTGTTGCTCAGCGGAATATACGCAGTTACATGGCAGCTCTCGGAAGCGTTTCGTGACGCATCAAAGTCGTAACCTCTGTTATAATACGGCACAATGAAGCAAGAACTAGAGCAGGCGATCGCCACTGTATGTAAAAATGTATTCAATCACGACGGGAGTGTTGTACTTACGCACCCCGATCCTCAGTTTGGTGACTACGCAACAAACATAGCCCTCCAAATCGCAAAACAACTCGGCAAAAATCCGCGTGAAGTTGCACAAGCTATTCAAGAAAATATATCGCACACCGAAATTAAGTCGGTGACAATAGCTGGCCCAGGTTTCATTAATATCTCACTATCTAACGATGCGCTCTGGAAACTAGCCAACGTGGGTGCAGCTCAAGTGTTCGAAGGGCAAATAGTGGTAACTGAATACTCAGACCCAAATCCTTTCAAGGTACTGCATGCCGGACATTTTTATACCAGCATTGTGGGCGACTCAATTTCAAACCTGCTTGAGTTGGCTGGGGCAGAGGTTCACCGTGTGAACTTTGGTGGAGATGTTGGCTTGCACGTTGGTAAAACGTTGTGGGCAATAATTCGCAAACTAGGGGGTGAATATCCAGAAAAACTCGAAGAAGTTGACCCGAATCTTCGGTCGGAGTGGATGGCTTCTGCATATGTAGAAGGCACGAATGCGTACGAAGATAATGAAGACGCAAAACAAGCCATTATAATACTCAATAAACAAGTGTATGCGATACACCAACATGATGATCGTGATTCAAACGTAGCTCGTATTTACTGGACGTGCAGGCAATGGAGCTACGACTATTTTAATGAATTCTACAGCCGTATCGGCAGTGGGTTTGAGCGCTACTACCCAGAGAGTGATACGGCAGGAATTGGCCTTAAAACTGTGCAAGATCACACTGGGACGGTGTTTCATGAATCTAACGGCGCTGTTGTGTTCAAAGGCGAAGAATTTGGTCTACACACAAGAGTGTTTGTCAACGGCGAAGGCTTACCAACGTATGAAACAAAAGACGTTGGCTTAATTATTAAAAAACAACAAGACTATCAGTTTGACCGTTCAGTCATAATTACTGGAAGTGAACAACTGCAGTATATGTCAGTGGTGTTGAAGGCTGTCGAACAGTTTGCACCTGAACTAGCACGTGCGACGACACATATTACACACGGTCTCGTAAAGCTTCAAGGCGGCGTAAAAATGAGTAGTCGCAAAGGTAATATTTTGAGAGCAGTAGACATCCTTGAATATGCCGCGCAGGCAAGTAGCAAAGTCAGTGGCAACAATGAAGACTGGGTCGTGTTGGGTGCTGTTAAGTACGCGTTCCTCAGGCAGAGAATTGGCGGTGATATTATCTACGACCCAAGCGAATCGGTAAGCATGAATGGTAACAGCGGTCCATACCTGCAATACGCACATGCTCGTGCACGTAGCATACTCTCTAAGGTAGGCGCTTTTGAGCCATCATCTGGTGAGTATGACCCGAGCGAACGCGATTTAGTTCAGAAGCTTAGTACCTATAGCGACATTTTAAACCAAGCAGTCATGGATTTACTACCAAGTCACATCTGCACCTACTTATATGAACTATCACAGGTGTTTAATCGATTTTATGAAAACAATCACGTTGCTAATGACCCACGTGAGCAACTACGTGCGTCACTTGTCCTGCGTTATGCAGACACACTCGCGCATGGGCTAAGAGTATTAGGCATTACTGCACCAGAAAAAATGTAAATACAGTACAATAGTGCATATATGAAATCAGCACTAATACTTTATCCGCACCAACTATACAAAATAGAGACATTTCCAGAAGTACAAACCGTCATAATGGTTGAAGAGCCGCTATATTTTGGGGTCGACAACGAATATCCCTTGCGGTTTCACAAACAGAAATTGATTTTGCACCGGGCGAGCATGCGTCGCTATGTAGAGGAGATCTTGTGGCCAGCTGGCTATGATGTAGATTATATTGACCTTGATGTCTTCATGAAAAGCGGAGATGTGCTTGCGCGGACAGGCAAGTACGACAAGTTGTATTTTTTTGACCCAGTAGACGACGTGCTTACAAAGCGTCTGCTCGCGAGTCGCAGAGAACGGTCTGGCGAAGATATTGCACCAATTGAGTTCTTGCCATCACCCAATTTTTATCTAAATGAGCATGACGTTCGCCAATATTTCGGTGAGAAACATAAACACCTGTTTGCAAGTTTTTATCAATGGCAGCGCGAGAGATTCAACATTTTGATTGGATCAGACTACAAACCTGTCGGTGGGAAGTGGAGTTTTGATGCACACAACCGGGAGCGACTACCAAAAGACCATGAACTACCAAGTTTTGCCGTGTTTGGCGGGAATGAATTCGTAAAAGAGGCAATCAAGTACGTCAACGAGCACTTCCCAAATAACCCAGGTAGTACCGATTTTATATGGCCAACAAGTCACGCAGAAGCTGAATCGTGGCTACATGATTTTGTGACGCACCGCTTAGACCTTTTTGGCCCATATGAGGATGCTATTGATCGTGATGCCGCGTGGGTGTACCACAGTGCACTGTCTTCAAGCCTCAATTCTGGATTGCTCACGCCAGAGCAGGTCGTCGATGCAGCTCTTGAGCGTCATGCTAAAAAGCCAGTAAGCCTACCAAGTCTTGAGGGTTTTATACGTCAGGTCCTTGGGTGGCGGGAATACATGAGAGGGCTG
This sequence comes from Saccharimonadales bacterium (SeqCode), assembly GCA_041744275.1. GTDB lineage: Bacteria > Patescibacteriota > Saccharimonadia > Saccharimonadales > JBGTLD01 > JBGTLD01. The sequence goes on from JBGTLD010000010.1 coordinate 4,787, forward strand.
TATGTCACCAAGCATGTTCCAATGCGAACCAGTAATGCGCTTGGACACCAGCGCAAAATGACACCCGAGTGGTATACCGGCGAGCTTGGTTTGCCACCGTATGACGATGTCATGAAAAAAGTGAACCAGCACGCCTATGCTCATCATATAGAACGTCTCATGATTGCCGGAAACCTTATGATGCTTTGTGAGATACACCCTAACGAGGTGTATAAGTGGTTCAGCGAAATGTTCATAGACGCCTATGATTGGGTCATGGTGCCAAACGTCTATGGTATGAGTCAGTTTGCAGATGGCGGTACTATAGTCACTAAGCCGTATATTAGTTCAAGCAATTATATTTTAAAAATGAGTCGTTACAAAAAAGGTGACTGGTCTGATGTGTGGGATGGACTCTACTGGAGATTTATTGAAAATAACAAAGCTATGCTGAGTAAAAACCCTCGAATGAGTATGATGGTTAGCCAGCTCGAGCGTCTTGACCCTGACCGGAAACGCATAATTGGCTACAGAGCCGATGATTTTCTTCACAAATTCACCGTTAAATAGTTCATATTGTTTTTATCACTCCTCTGATACGATGTGTATACCAATCTCGTTAATAACAGGAGTTTCCCATGCTTGATAGCGCCCAAAAACTGATACGACAGACAGCCAAACATTTAGAATTATCAGAGTCAGACACCAATTATTTGCTCAGCGCCAACAAAGAGCACATCTTTGATATCACTTTGGATAACGGCAGTACTCACAAGGCGTTTCGTGTGCAACACAACAATGCCCGAGGTCCATATAAGGGGGGTATTCGCTTTCACCCAGAAGTATCTCTAGACGAGGTAACAGCACTGGCGACGCTTATGTCACTGAAGACTGCCGCTGTCGACATTCCTCTTGGTGGTGGTAAGGGTGGTGTGAGTATTGATCCACGCTCGTTACAGCCGAAAGAGCTTGAAGAACTTGCACGAAAGTATGCGAACCATTTATCTGATCACATTGGTCCCGACAAGGATATCCCTGCACCAGATGTAAATACAAACGCCGAGATAATTGACTGGATGGTTGATGAGTTTGAGCAGGTAACGGGTGACACATCACAGGCAAGTTTTACGGGTAAATCACTCGAAAACGGTGGTAGCTTAGGCCGTGAGGCGGCAACTGGCAGGGGAGGCGTTATTGCATTAAAAGAGTTGTTGCGCTTGCAGAACATGCAAGATGATAAGATTACTTACGCAATACAAGGATTTGGTAATGTTGGCTCATTCTTTGGGCTCATTGCAGAAACACATCATAAAAACTGGGAGTTAGTCGCGGCAACTGACTCAAGTGGGGGTATTCATTTAGAGTCTGGACTTAGTGCAAAAGACCTCGATGATTACAAGGACAAGCAGGGAAAGCTCAAGGCGTATGAATTGCCAAATGCAACCGTGCTTGATGGTCCAGACATTGTAAAAGCACAGGTTGACGTATTAGTCCTCGCAGCCCTCGGCGACGTTATTACAGAAGAAAACATGCACGATGTGCAGGCAAGTATCATACTAGAGCTTGCCAATGGACCAATTAATGAGAAGGCCTACGAGTACCTGAGTAAAAAAGGCGTTATAATAGTGCCCGACATCTTGGCAAATGCTGGCGGTGTTATTGTAAGTTACCTTGAATGGCTTCAGAACAAAGCATCTGAGCAATGGACGGAAGAAAAGGTAAATGAAAAACTTGAAGACTACATGGTCACTGCAATTGATGCAGCGTACGAGTACGCCCAAGATCACGATTTACCATTGAAAGAAGCTGGATTTGCACTCGCAATCAAGCGTATATTACAAGCAAGAAAATAAGGAGCAATTTCAGAATGGCTACGCCAACTAATACATCAAAAAATTCAGACAGCGCAAAAACACGCGCTGCAAAATCAGCAGCCGCCAAGGCCGCAGCGACAGCAAGAGCGAATGCATTGAAAGAAAAAGCCCAGTCAACGAAAGCTGGTGGTCGCTTTGGTGGATTCACTGAGTTTGTACGACAGCAAGGTGTCGTCGGTTTGGCGGTCGGTCTTGCTATTGGTACGCAAGCGTCAGAGTTTGTGCGAAATATCGTTGGCAGCATAATCACCCCGGTGGTAGACCTGATTGTTGGTGAGGGCGGTCTCTCAGAGCTCACATATTTTGTCGAAATAGGGAGCAGGTCTGCTACTTTTGACTTCGGTCTACTCATTGATTCGTTGCTCAAGTTCATGGCAGTCGCATTTGTTATTTACTTCGTCGTACACGGCTTTAAGCTTGATAGGCTCGACAAAAAGAAATAACACGTAACCCTGAACTTTTCTTACACAATACTTTATAATAGCCATAACAAGTATGATGTGCTCGAGAGGATGCAGTGGACGATTTAAGAGATAGATTACGAACAACACCACGTGGTAGTAGTAGTGCTCCCGTTTCTAGGCCAGTGCAGTCAGTACGCCGACAACAGCCAAGGCCGCCCGTGCCAGCTCAGCCAGTAGATGATTCTTCTCACATAGACATCGAATCAGCCTGGAATGCTCCCGAGCAAACACAACCAAAGCCTAAAAAGTCCAAAAAAGGACTTATTATTACGCTTGTAGCGATACTGCTACTCGGTATTGCCGGTGGTGTCTATTGGTATGTTACCAACAAGCCTACAACAACTACCCGTAGTGACCCATATAGTTTTGGTGGCGGCACTGCGAGGCAAGCCCCGGCAGTCACTACGCAGCCAGAAGTTGCAGCTTCTCAGTCGACACTTCGCTTTGTGGCAACTGGTGACATGATCGCGCATGATTCCGTGAATCAAAATGCCCGAAAAGAAGACGGTTCATATGATTATGCGCCACTCATGGCGGGCATGAAACCTTTTTTCGACAAGGCAGATATCAGTTTTTGTAACCAGTCCACACCTGCTGGCGGGGAAGAGTTTGGTCTATCAGGATTCCCGGTCTTTAACGCTCCAGTTGCATTTGCGCGTGGCATCGAAGCTGTCGGCTGTAATGTTATTAATCTTGGTACAAATCACACAAACGACAAGGGTCAGCCGCTTGTCGACGCAACTGCTGCAGCCTGGGATAATCGCCCGAGTGTTTTAGCCGTAACAGGAGCTCATCGTACACAAGCAGAGCAAGACACAATTACCTACTTTCAAAAAGAAGGCGTCTCATTTGCGTTTCTAAACTACATGACCTATACCAATATTCCCGGAACGCCATTTGGTGTCAGTATGTACAGCGACGAGCGTGCACAAGCACAGGTGACTGCAGCACAGCAAAAGGCAGACATTGTTATTGTGAGTATGCGGTGGGGAACAGAATACAGCCCTGATGCAAATCCTCAGCAACAAGACATTGCTCAAAAACTTGCAAACTATGGGGCTGATGTCGTGCTGGGTCATGGGCCGCACGTACTGCAGCCAATGCAAGTAGTTGCCGCGAGTGACGGCAGGCAAGTACCCGTATGGTACTCACTGGGTAACTTTTTAAACACGCAACTGCAAGTAGAGGCGCTCATTGGTGGCTTTGCTGTTATGGATATCGACACTGCTACGAAAAAAATTAGCGTGACTGGCTTTATGCCAGTATACATGCACTATGAATGGTCGCCAGCTGAGCGAGCCGCCAATAACTTACTTGCTCGCCGAAACCTCAGTATGTTGCCGCTTGATCAGGCAGCCGAAAAACTGGCTGTCTCGCAGCTTGGCACGACAGTAGAAGCTCAAACGGTTAGGGTCACAGAAGTACTGAACAAGCTCAGTCCAGTCAAGATATTAAAAGCGTCTGAGTTTTAAAACTTCTTTCCAAGAAGCAATCTCTATTACTTTCTTGTACTGACAAAGAAAGTAATCAAAGAAGCAGCAGGCAAACTCCCTGATCATATTGAACTGTGTACCACCAATTGTTCGCACTGACACAATGCAAGCATCCCCATTCTATACTTAGGATTGAATGGGGCAAGTGCCAGCTGACCTCGAACAATAGCTGACACAGTTCATCTGTCAGGGAGAGCCTGGAACCCAGTGGTATACTTGACAAAATAGCAATAATTTGTTAATATAGAAATAGTTTTAATACTAAAATAAATATATAATTATGAAAACTGGCGAACAATTTTTACATCAACGCGACCCTAAGTTTCACGCTTCAGAAGAAGTTGAAACGGTAGTTGGTTATTTACGCCAACATGGCGAGCGTATTCCTAATCAGCCGGACGCCAAGATAGCCGCTCACTTGGGCTTCCTAGCTACTGAAGTCAATGATGGTATTTTAACTGGTGACCAAGCCAGCATTAACAGACAAGTTGAAGCTCGTGTTATTGCGGCCGATGACGTCCCAGAGGCCTACTTTGATCTGCAACGCCGGATTGCCCGAAATGAAGGTGAGGGAGACATAGAAATTACTCCTGAACTTCGTGCAACTGCAATCGAGCACATCCAGCAAACACAGCGCGACTCACTAACTAATTGGACCGACTACTTTAGTCAAGACGCCGAAGAACTGTATCCTAACTGGTTTAGGACGTATGTTTGGGGAAGCATTACTAAATTAGCAGACTATGACAAACAAAAGGGTGAGTTCCGTAAGCGTTCAACCGGCACGTCCGCAGCTTTCCCTGACCTAAACCCAGAGGCATTAG
>JBGTLD010000011.1:0-9116 GCA_041744275.1 Saccharimonadales bacterium (SeqCode)
CGGTATCATCGCCTTCGTAGGTCGCGCCGAGTGTGCTGTCGGAGTTCTTATCATTGAACTTAGAATTTATAGCGACCGTACCTGAGATATCACCATATTCATAGGCAACAGTACCCGTGACTTCTGAATTCTGTGTTAATAGATCGAACTCTTCAGACGCTAGTTCGCTAAATACTGATGACAACGCATCGCCAGTGCGCTCCATACCATTCCTGTACACACCCTCTGGTTGATTTGGAATGTACCATCCAAATACAAATGCAGAACCAAGTAGTAAAAATGCAACAAATGACGATATACCAATAATCGCTTTTTTGTTTTTTCCTTTTTGTGGAATATCGCTGCCGCCAGATCCAACTACTGGGGTTAGGCTTGGAGCTGCCGCTGTCGTTACTGTGGGAACTTGAGCTGGGGCTTGATCAATACCCGTGAGTACGGGTTGTGTTGGTTGTGGCACAGGCTCTAGTTGACCGACTGGCTCACTTGTTTGGTTAATTGGTACTGCTGGTTCGCTCGCGACTACTGTAGTTGACTCACTTGCCTGGTTTACGGGCGAAACTGCTGGTTCGCTCGCGACTGTGGCCGGCACACTTGTCTGCTCGGGCACGCTTGGGACGTTGTCGGGCATGATGATCTGCGGCTCATACGTAGGCGGCTGCACAGGTTCATTAGGTTTATAAGAAATAGGCTGACTACCACCTCCATTTTGTGGCGGCGTGCTGTGCGGTTGATTTGGTTCCATGTTCACCTCTTTATGAGTAGTATTTAAACAGAGTATAGCATATGCAGTTTACTCTGCTCGCTATGTATTTTTACGGTATACTCACAAGACACATGTACACCGAAAACGAAAAAGCCAATTGCAAAAAGAAAACTCGGTACAACAGCGACGCAGAAGCGAAATCGGCACTAAAGCGTGTCAGAAAAGGTCGAAATCATGGACCGAATCGTACGTATAAATGCCCGGTGTGTACTGGCCATCACTTGACGTCGAGTCCGCGCCGGTAATTACCGGGCTGCAATGAGTTGTTGTAGTTCTGTAAGCAAACTCTCGAGCTGTTTTGTCAGCTGCAGTTCTGGTTGCTTACGCCGCAGTAAAGCTGCAATAGACTCATACCACCACAACTGGTCATCATAATTCCTGGTCGTAAACTTTTCCCATACGTCGTCGCCTATCACCCTGTAGTCTATGATTACAGACTGTAAATTATGGATTTTATCTGCAGCACAGACAATTAACGATGCGTCGTTCCCGTGCTGCTCAATCCTGTCCATATACGCCTGTGACCTTTGGCGCCAATCAGCAATACTGTCGTCTTTACTTACGTATTGCACTGTATCAGTCACCGTATCACCGAAGTCTCTTCGCATGTCGCTTTCTGAGTACGTATCACGATCAACATCTTCAAGTACATCATGAAGCAAACAGCTTATAAGAGTGTCTTCGTCTTGTGTTTCTGAAGACGCGATTATCATCACGCCAAAGGGGTGAATAATGTATGGAATGTCGGTCCCTTTTCGGTGTTGACCCTGTTGTTCGTGTGCCCACGCAGCAGTGCGAATCGCTTTGTCGAGCCGCTCTGTAAATGTAATCATTTTTTTTGTCTCCTATTTCACTCTGTAGCCTACCATATTGTGAATAAACAAAAATAGCTCCACGTTTAAGGAGCTATGATCGCGCAAATGTTATGGTTTTGTATACGATGTACGACTCGGGCTCATTGCGCCGTTCTATAGAGTTTGTAAACGCTCGCTCAATGCGAGAAAATCCGTTACGCTTTGTTGTCTTCTATTTTTAGTCGAAAATTTCAAAGAGAATACATTTGTAACTACATATTAGCATACTTTACGCATGTTGTCAAGTATTATGTGCCGTTTAGCCTTTTAAATTGTTGAACTTCTCAGTCATCGTGGGGTTGCCGCGAGTGAGCTTTTTGACGGTGAGGTCATCTGCTTTGTTATTTGCTAACCGCAAGTTATCCTCTGATCTGAGGAGATTTTCTTTAGTTTTTTGAAGCTGAACTATAGATTTATCTATACTCTCAATTGCGGTTTTAAACTTCTCAGACGCCAAGCGGTAGTTACGGCCAAATGAATCACGAAAGTCATTGAGTTGACTCTCAAAGTTTGTGACATCAATATTTTGAGCTTGTACAAGTGCAAGTTCTGATTTGTATTTCATGGAATTAAGGGCCGCGTTTCGAAGCAGCGTGATTATCGGGATAAAGAACTGGGGGCGAATCACATACATTTTGGTGTGCTTGTGTGACACATCCACAATTCCTGAGTTGTAAAGCTCGCTATCAGACTCGAGCAAACTCACGAGCACCGCGTACTCGCATTTCTTTTGCGCGCGGTCTTTATCGAGTTCTTTCAGGAAGTCTTCATTGCGTTTTTTTGTGAGCGTTTCGTCGCCCTCGTTCTTCATTTCGAACATAATAGATATAACTTCAGTGCCGTGCTCATCGGTTTCACGGTATATATAGTCACCCTTACTACCCGAGCTTGCGTCGTTGTCTTTCTCAAAATACGCGTTTTGGAACCCAGTCGCACGGAGCTTATTGAACTCAATCTCGCAGTGCTGTTCGAGTGTTTCGCCCACCATTTTGGTCGATAGCTTGGCTTTCATATCTTTATAGTATTCAATCATCTCTTCCTTTGATCGGAGTTCAGATTCATATTTGTCTTTGAGCGACGACGCGAGGAGCTTTTGTTCGGTGTCTTTGATTTCAAGTTTCCCTGCCAGCTCGTCACGTTCTTTTTCTGCGGCATGAACAGCCTTCGTAACAGCAAGTTGCTTGTCTGATTCTAGCGCACTCAGCTTTGTTTTCAGCTCTGCAAGCTCAGTGTCTTTTTGCGCAGCTAGTTGAGACAACGCAAGCTCTTTAGCGGCTTTCAATTCAGCTATCTGGGCATCTTTTTGAGAGGTCTCGGCAAGGAGTGCGTTCTTTGTGTTAGATTCGGCTAGCTTCACGGCGTTTTCTTTGTCTTTCTCGAGCATCGCCACACGTTCACTGAGTTGCTTTTCGAACTCGTGATCGCGCACTTGCTTCAATATATCGGCAAACCCAGCTTCGTCGACCTTAAACGCCTTTTTGCAGTGAGGGCACTGAATCTCATTCATATGACCTTATTCTACAGTATGAGCAAGCGTATCGTCTTATGATGACGAGTTGGGCTGGTTTGTGGTCTCCATCCCTGCAACAGGTGCAAGATACAAAGAGTTGTACTCTTCAATTAAATTAATTCCTGCGCGCTCGACCACTCTCGCGTACGAATCGCTTATCTTTCTGGGGATCCTCCCAAGTGTTAGATGGGGTCTGTATACAGGCCAGTCATGTTCGAATTGCTCGTGTTCGTCTACCGCTTTAGTAATATCTGTTCGTTCGGTTACCATGGTTTCAGGCTCAGGAATAGTCAGTACAACTGTTCGAGTGTCTCTTTGCGGGTTAAATTTTGAGACGATTAAATGCCCAAGCTTAACTTGCGTCGTGTGGCGTGCAGAATCCGGGAGTGCTTTAAGTGCGAGGTTTTCCATGCAATCAATCGACAGTGCGCCGAGTTTGCTCGCAGCGCGCCGGCGTACCATCTGCATTTCATAAGGAGTAAACACGGCTACTCCGAGACTCTTGTGCTCGGAAGGTATAAAAGTACCGTTACTCACGACACGCAGCGCCTCGTTCATGTCATTGAATAAGCCAGCTTGGTCTTCTGGTACAGGCCGCACAATACCGTCTGTGTGTTCGTTTCCGCCTCGCGGATATTTTGAGAGGTCATGCTGAAGTTGCCGAATGTGTAGTTTGTTACATCGACTTTCATGGAGACTAACTTTACTCACTTGACGGCGCGGCATACTAATTGTATTATACACTATATTCGTAATAATATCAATCAATGCTGTTTTGTATCGTATTAATTTCGTGAGTAACCAATAGTATACAAATTTGATATATTCATATGTCTAGATATATAGAATTCACTGCCTCACAATACAACTATCATACGAAGTTTTCGTTAGGTCAGCCTGTGCATAATGGAGAAGTACCCACTCGCTTTAGGCAAGTGCGTGGTGTGCGGGTTGATGGCGAACATGTTGAGTTTGTTGACGACTCTATTGTTGAAAGTTTGCACAAAACCATTGTTAACAATAAACGGGCATCCCGTCGTAGGCGCTTTAACTGCTATGCGTTTGTTGCTGCCATGCATGACGTAGATCTAACAGAAAAATCTACCAGCAGACTCTCTAGTGGTTTAGATGTTGACCCAGAAGATGCGAGTATTGCTGCCCCGGTATTAATAGGTAATCGTGCTGGCTATGTTGGCAGTACCACAGTTGCGTATTCTCACGCACTCTCACCTGCCCCCACCGTTGAAGGGTCGCGCTACCTCCATAAACTCGGCTTCAGTGGTCCATTATGTCTCTCGGGGTTGCGAGTGGCTATGGATATGTACTCTAGTAGTGTGGCGCATTTATTTCAGGTTCAAGCCGAACAAACTGCAGAGCAAATTACGTAATAGTGTAGATAGTTTTATGAATTTTGGGTGTAGCTTTTAAGCCACGCAGCAATATCCTCTATGCTTAGGTTCTTAACGGCTACTTTGACCGCAAAATCTTCGAGTTCTTTTACTTCTAGGTTAATCATCACGTTATTGACATCCAAGAACGTCAGGCCGGCCAACATTCCTGTCCTTTTGTTTCCGTCTACGAATGGATGGTCCGCTATAACGCCACGTATGAGCGCAGCTGCTTTTTCGTGAACAGTTTGGTAGAGTTCAGCTCCAAAAACTTCTTGTGTTTGACTCGCAATTACAGATTCAAGCCTGCCTATATCTCGAATACCGTCACTACCACCTGTGTTTTCAATAAGCAGTGAGTGTATAGCTACTAATTGCTCCAGTGTGAGCGATTTCATCTATTTGCAAGGTTTTTAAAGTCTTTTTTGTGCTTCTCAAGTATTGCAGCTGCAGCTTGTAGGGCTTCTTCGTTACTAATTGGTGATTCTCTTAGCGCCTTCAAGGAAGCCGCACGAATAAAATCACTCCTGTTTGTGTACTCAGCTTTGGCGGCCTCGTCTATCTTCTTAACGAGCTCTTCATCCATCGATATATTGAATGTTTTTGTAGCCATGTTGCGTCCTTATTTAATACAAATATTGTATGAGTTATGTATGTATATGTCAATTTTTACACCAAGAGGCTCTAACTGGCTTGTATGAGTATTGTATTTGCGTAACGGATGTATTGATTTTGGCGTCACATTCGCCAATACTGCAACCTCGTAACGTAGGCTCTATAATACCTGTATGTTTGGTAATGCAAAAACACTCGTTCTTATTGGGCACGCGACACTACTGCTCGCTTTGCCCGTATGTTATCTTATCGTTCCCCATTATTTTAATGGCTCTGGTGGGTTGAGTAATTACGGCGCCGATGTTCGCACTGTGGTGCCGTTTACTCTTGGATTTGGAGCAGCTGGTATATGCTCAATCATGGCTGCCCGGTGCTATAAAAAACGAGAGTCACTGCGAAAACCACTCTTGTTACTCGGTATTTTATACATTGTTGTGCTCGTCAGTACCTATCCGTACCAGCTGAACGATTTTTTAGATACCATTCATAAAATAGCCGGGTTACTGTTATTGGTTTTTCAGGCTGCATTTGGATTATGGCTCGCATTTGTATACAAGCGATCAGTTATACATATCCTACTCGCTGGTACGGTGCTCTTTGGATTATGGATTGTTGCAGTCGCGTTCTTAACTCCCTCGGAGTTACTTTCTCATGGCCAAGCCCTCGCGGCCTTCGCGTTTGCTACCCTTCTTATATCAGTGATACCCTCAGAGTAAATTTCTTTTACCGCTGCAGTGGAGCTTCGATGATTTTGTCGGTAAAGCTAATATCGGTATAAAACGAATCTTGCCTACTAGCCCGCATTTGTTTTTGTAAGCTTTGCTTAGTTGGCAACGGTACCCAAATAATGCTGCAATCAGTATTGAGGCTTGACCCAAAAGGCTCAATTTCTGCAACTACATACAGATTTGTAGGGCTCATAACTACATCATTATTACTGCGGATTGCTTTTTTTCGATCTGTTCGAAGGTCAAGACTGTCTATTCGCAAAGGCTTGACGCTGGCTTCAAAGAACTCACCGCTATTCTTTGTTCTCGGAGCAGTCTTTTTTTCAAAATACGGTATTCCCTCTTTTGCCCCTACTTCAAAGTAAGTTGTGAAGAACATATGAGCACTAAAGCGTGTAAGATCTACATAAGAATTAATTTTTCTTATTCGTTTTTCCATTTCTGAGCGTTGTGCCTCGTAGCTTGACCTACGAAACGACGTATCCTGAACGAGTTGCCTCATGTCACGAGATGCGTTGAGTATCTCCTCTTCAAGAAACTCTTCACTGCATAGCTCTTCAGATTGATCAGGAACGGTGATAAGTTCTATTTGCACTTCAGATGCAACAAGAAGTGAGAAGAATCCAATTCCCGGTGCCCGTACGCATTCACCATAAATCCTCTCCTCTTCGTCGTTGTTGTCTATTCTTCCTGTTTCAATCTCAATAAATACATGGCTCATATCTGGTGGCATCGTACAGCCCTTTTCCTCAGTGTCATCATCTGCAACAACCACTACATCACCATCTTCATCCATGTACTTATTAAGAACTTCGCCTTCACAGTGCTCACAGCTAAATTCAATGTCTTCATCATCACCAAGCTTTAGACCAGTAACAACGCCTGAGCCAACAATTGGGTTATCTGGCCCTCTGTACACGGTAATAGGTTTACCACCGCCATCTATCGTCCACGTATAGCCAGGGCCCGAATATTGAACTTTAACTCCAGTTGGTGTTTCTAAGTTTTTTTGACCTACCTCTTCGTCAAAGTCATAGTCAGTAATACCGTTTTCGACTGCTTCTTTAGGGTGCTCTTGTGCATACTTGAGCGTGCTCCCGAGCACGACGACATCATCAATCCAGGTACTCATACGCTCGATCTTTTCCTGTTGCAGTGCAAATTCAGGACCGTGTTCACGCTCAATAAAACTCATTATTTGTAATTGTACCAGACTGCTACCGATAGACGAGTAAACATAATTTCTAAGCTGTTCCGGTAGCTTTACCCCGGGCAATCTTTGATGTCAGTAAAATTATTCATAACTTCTTTCCAAGAAGCAATCTTATGTCACTTTCTTGTACTGACAAAGAAAGTAACCAAAGAAGCAGCAGGCGTGCACCCTGAACATATTGAACTATGAACCAGCTACTGTCCGCGCTGGCACGTTGGCAAGCATCTCCGTTTATTCTTTAAGATTCAACGGAGCAGGTGCCAGCTTTATTCGAACAGTAGCTGGCATAGTTCATCTGTCAGTGAGAGCCTGGAGGGGCTACAGGCGAGGTAGTCTTCTTTTATATCTTTCATCTAAGAAAAGGATTGCTAGGCTCCCCTAGAATTAGATTGTAAGGAATCAACTCTCCGTGAGTACAAGTCTTCCAGGGAGTCTGCTCCATAACAAATTGAACAACTGTTTGGGTTGACTCAGATTTCCAGGGTTTGCATACCTCCTGAAGTAATTTAATCTGTTCGTTTGAAAGAGTTGATCTTGGAGCCGAGGGTTCATTAGCAGATATCATAACTGCACGGCCACTTAGATCAATATTAATAATGCCCTCATCGTAGAGTTCGTCAATCATTCGATAGTATGCGTCAACAACCGGTCCTTTTTCTGTATGACGATAACTCAGTCCCGAAAGAGGCTCTTTGTGCTCGTAGTACCAAGCAAAATCACTGATATATACTAACGTCCCTAGTTTTGTTTTATTCATCTTAGAATTTGGAGTATTTATCCCGTACTGTAAGCAGTTAAGAATTATTTGCTTAAATTTGACCATTTTATTTTCGTAAGACTCAGCCTGTGTTGAGCTGAAAAGGAACTGTTCAAGTGTTAATCCAAAAACTTTACATAAAGCTTGAACTTCCTTCAGTGTAAGATCTCTTTTGTCTGATTCAATTGCGTTGTATGTAGGGCGGGTTATATTAAGGGCTTTCGCTGCTTCTTCTTGGCTTATGCCCTTAGCTTCACGCTGGCTTTTAATTCTTTGACCATAAGAAATCACAATATTCTCCTTTGTATTAACGACTACATGATCTTATTGTATATATTCTAACAATTTATTAATTATCTGTCAATAGAACGAGTCACTATTATTTACATGAACTTATGCACAATGTGTATAAAGTTTACAATTCACGTAAAGAAATGTGGAACGTATGAGTATAATTCTGTTATAATGTAAAAGGTTACAGAGTGACAGGAGTTACAGAAACCAGCAACACATTAAATTAAAAGTTGTTGAAGATTGAAGTATTCTTCAAAAGAAAGGAAAGAATATGGGCAATGGTCGTAAGACGAGTGCTCCGGTTGCAAAAGTTGCATCCAATGTGCTGCGTAATCCAAGCTCTAGCAAGCCCGTTCGGCACCATCTCAGCGTGCGCCACAACGTCGTGGTAAAAAGTAAAATCGCCAGATTTGCATTCATTTTGACGACGAAGCATTTCTAGCGATCTTGATAGGGTGACTTTAAGTCACCCTCCGAGTATAGCAAACAAATAAGTTATCCAAGGAGGATACAATGCCCATTAGAATTACACACGTGCGCAAACCCGATCGTGACAACCGCTACGAAGCAATTAGCCACTACGGTGCTAACAACACAGACGGAAAATTGCAAGCTTTCGAGCGCGAACGGTTCATTAAATGGCTCGAAGAAAACAACACGTACGCATATGTATCTGAAGACGGCAACACAGCAGTCTGCGATATTAAAGGTAGCGGAAATATTCGTTTTCTTCAGACACGACCAGATGCCTCAGAAGCCAACAACCTGCTGAGTCTGCCACCTTGCTAGTAAAAAGTGCCTTTCGATGCGTCTTCAATAACTAACCTTAAAACATACGGAGCAAACGATAATGAGCACTGACATCAAAGACTTCATCTATTTAGATGATGGGCGTATTCGCTCATACACAGCCCAGATTAATGGAGGGCTACTTGAAAAAACCGACAAAAAGACTACTCATGATACAAAGACTGCCGGATCAATCAAGGCCGAA
>JBGTLD010000012.1:0-5596 GCA_041744275.1 Saccharimonadales bacterium (SeqCode)
GACACGAAAAAGAGAACCATGAAGGTAATTGTTGGTAATACCAATGGGTGCTGCTTTAGTAAGCGAGCGTTGAAACGATGAATACGTGAGGATTTATTCGGTGATTTTTTACTCATAAATAATGGGCTATTTGAACTTTAATATCTGTCACCTTTAAAATTCAGCCAATACCAATTATACCATGCAATGCAATAGCTATGCTTTAAACACAATTTTCTTGATAATTGGACCTATATGTGGCGCTTCGTACAATTCGTCAATACGTACCCATGCAAGCTCGTTAATCTCTAATTTTTGCTTAATGAGCCTTGGTTTTGCTGGTAAATGAAGACTAAAGACGGTTGTATCAATCGTAACACCGAGTTTAAAGTGCACTTTTGCTCGAAATTCATGATGTAAATCAATCGGTTCAACGACTATGCCGCACTCTTCGTATAGTTCCCTGGCTGCACCAGTAGCAATATCTTCGTGTGTATGCAATCCTCCGCCAGGAAGAATCCAAGAACCATCGCCAAGCCATGTTTTTTGCACAAGTATTTCGTCGCCAACTCGCAACACAATTCTCGTTCGCTTAGTGTATGACAAGTACATTGCCAATAGTGGCAGAGTAAGCCAAAATCCTATTCTTCCGAGTGCAACCCAAAGTGCTTTCATTTAGACCTTTTCAATCGGTGCAAAATTAATGTTTAACTTCTTTGTACCCTTACCTTTGAAGTATATGGCAGCAGTCTCTCCGTCTATTTCAAGTACTGTACCAGTACCAAAAAGTTGGTGTTTTACGCTATCACCTTCCTGTATATCCGGTACATAACGTGGTTCATTTGAAATCATAGCCACCTGAGGCTGTGCTGGTATATCCGGACCAGTCCAACTCGAACCAGCACCATGATAGCCAGAGTCTTGTACTAATTTTGCATCAACTTCACTCAAAAATCTTGAAGGCGGATTATACTGCGTACCGCCATAAAGCATGCGACTTGAGGCATAACATAAATACAACTCTTCCTTAGCTCTCGTCATGCCAACGTAACACAAGCGGCGTTCTTCTTCCATTTCCGACTGGTCGTACAGCGCACGGCTATGGGGAAATATTGTCTCCTCCATGCCTACCATGAAAACCACTGGAAACTCTAACCCTTTCGCTGCATGCAGTGTCATAAGCGTTACCACAGAAGCGTCGTCCGACTTTGTATCTACGTCACTCACAAGTGCAACTTCTTCCAAAAACCCGTCGAGTCCAAGGTCCTGATAGCTCTGCGCAACGCTTATAAGTTCTCGCACGTTTTCTTGCCGTGATTCTGACTGTATCGTTCCATCGTCGAGATATTGTATGAAATCTAATCGCTTAATGAGTGACTCTACAAGCGCTGGAACCGCCATGTCGTCTATGTGCCCCCTAAAAGATATGAGTATGTCTGTAAGGGCGCGAAACCCAGCCTTAGCCTTTGGTGTCAGTTTGGGGTGACTACTTACCGTCTGTAGCGCTTCAAGCAGCGAAAAGTTTTCTGAGAGTCTCCAGGAATTAAAGTGTTCGAGCGACTTTGCGCCAATTCCTCGGGTTGGTACATTTACCACACGCTCAAAACTTACCTGATCCTCGGGTTGGTATATGAGACGCAAGTAGGCCATTATGTCCTTGATTTCTTTACGATCATAAAATCGCTGCCCACCGACTATTCGATACGGCACACCGTACCGAACAAAAATCTCTTCAATTGCGCGGCTCTGGGCATTTGTGCGGTAAAGGACGGCAAAATCACTGTGTCTTCTTACGGAAGCGTCCGTGGCATTTTGTATACGGCGCACAATCGCATCACCTTCAGCGCGCTCACTGGCCACCGCAAGCGCTTGCACTGGCTGGCCTTGTCCTGCGGCTGTCCATAGTTTTTTGTCTGAGCGTTGCTCGTTTTTGGTGATTACGGCATGCGCTGCGTCAAGAATTGCTTTTGTACTCCTGTAATTTTGTTCGAGTTTGATGATTGCGACTTTTGGGTAGTCTCGCTCAAAGTTTAAAATATTCCGAAAATCCGCACCTCGCCAGCTATAAATACTCTGCCAATCATCACCAACGACAGCAATGTTATTATCCTTGTTTGTAAGTAGTTTTATGAGTTTGTACTGGGCTGCATTTGTATCCTGGTACTCATCGATCATGACGTACCGAAATTGTTGTTGCCACTTTTGTCTTAATTGCTCATTTCCCTTTAACATATGTACTGTTTTGCCAATTAAATCATCAAAATCTAGAGCTCCTGCTTGCTTGAGCGTCTTTTCATACAACGGATAAATCCTAGAGGCTACTTCGTGCATTGGTCCGCTACCCGAAGACTGGAATGCTTGTGGTGACATGAGTTCATTCTTGGCGCTACTAATAAGCGACCCAATAGTGCGTGGCGCATAGGTTTTCTCATCGATGCTGAGTAGTTTACAGGACTGCTTTATGGCTGTTTGGCGATCTGATTCATCAAAAATCACAAAGTTCCGAGGAACATCCGCATACTCTCCGTCCTGCCTGAGGAGCCGTACGCAAATACCATGAAACGTACCCATGTATGGCATAAAACTTCGGTTGTTCGGGTCTTGCCCGAGTAGCGTAGCGACACGCTCACGCATTTCTTTGGCTGCTTTATTTGTAAACGTCACCGAAAGAATATTGAACGGCGTAGCCCTCCGTGTCGCAATGAGATATGCAATACGGTGAGTTAATGTCTTGGTTTTACCCGAACCAGCGCCAGCTAATATCAAGAGTGGGCCTTCAGTTGTCTCAACTGCCCTCTGTTGCTCGTCGTTTAATCCTACGAGTAGGTCTTGTGCCTTATTGTCGGTTTCCCACGGGTCAAATACAGTATCCAAAGCCATGAGCACTATTCTAACAAGAAAGAGACGTTCGCAGTGTTGTTATTTGTATTTTATAAAAAATTAAACGGTGATTCAAAGGCTGTAATGAGGCCTGCATCTGCTGCCAAGAGAACACCGACGCCTGTGATGAGTATCAGTATAAGCACTACAACCACCGCACGATCAGCCTTTTCTTGCTTGGGAGTGCCGATAGGTACAAAGAACGTCTTTTCAGAAATATGCTTTTCGATTTCTTCGATCTTTTTTACTTCTTCTGCATCTATGGAGTTTTCTTTTTTGGTAGCCAGCTGGTCTATAACTGCACCAACTACTGCAGACTCAGACGTACTTGGTTGATTATCGTCAGTTGGTGAATTGTCAACATCGACATCAGGTTCACTACGAGGCTCTTCTGTCTTGTTTACTATAGGGGATATAACTTTTTTCTTACTCTGAACCGGTGCGCTTGCTTTTGTGTCTTGAGTTTCGGTTGCAGTGTCATTCTTGACCATTGGATCTTGAATAGTTTTATGACCGGTTATGATCGGGCGTGCAGTGGTATCTGGTGCAACCGTTCCGGGCTTTGCTATGTCTATTGACTTACGAGTCACGTCAGCCATTGTTGTCGGCTTTCTGGAGTTTGTACGCAGCATCAACAATACCAGCAAATTTTTGGTAGTGAAGGCTTGCACCACCAACCAAAACACCATCACAACCGTCTACCGCTAGATAGCTCTGTACACTATGATCATCGACACTGCCACCATAAAGAACACGTACACGATCGGCAGCGACTCGTCCGTACAAGTCAGCGATTTGATTACGGATATATGCCAGTTCCTTTCCAATATCATCTGGTAGTGCTGTCTGGCCTCCAAAAGTACTAATTGCCCAAACCGGTTCATATGCAATAACCACATTTTCAATATCATCACTTGTGATGTTTGCAAGAGCAGTCGTGAGCTGATCGTGCAAAACCTGCTTCGTTTCACCTGCTTTTCGCTCATGATCTGTCTCACCAATACAGACAACAGGTGTTATGTCGTTTCTAATAGATGCGGCTACTTTTTCCCGTATTGTTTCGAGCGATTCTTCAAAATAAAGACGTCGCTCAGAGTGCCCAATTATGCAGTAATGCACTAAGTCTTGAAGCATCGTAAAGCTTACTTCGCCGGTAAATGCCCCGCTATCCTTGTGATATGCGTTCTGTGCGGCTAATCGAAACTTACGCCTGTCTATTTGCATAGAAAGTGGTTGAAGTAGCAAGTGGCTTGGCGCAAGCACGACCTCAACATCGCGGTGAATTTTTATACGCTCATGTAGCCGGTGCAGCAGCATACTCGCCTGGCTCACGTTCAGATTCATCTTCCAGTTGGCAATAATCAGTGTTCTTTTCATAATTCTTATGCTTATTGTATCACTTTCTCGGTCATTATTTGTCTAAGAGAGCTGTAATTCCAGGTAGCGCCTTCCCGCTCATGAGCTCCATGCTCGCACCGCCACCGGTTGACACGTGGTCAAACCCGTCAGCCAGTTGCCTTTTTTCGATATAAGCAACTGTATCGCCGCCGCCAAGCACGCTGAACGGCTTATTCCCGTGCTTCCCAAGTAGCGCTTCGACAATCAACTCAGTCCCATGAGCAAAAGGTCCAACCGGGCCTTGCAGACTTGCCACCTCGGTGACGCCCATTGGTCCGTTCCATAAGACACTCCCAGTAAGCTGCATGCCGCCAGCTATAAATGCCCCAGAAAACGGCCCAATATCTAAAATAAGTTCATCTTCTGCAACCACTCCTGACTCTTTAGGTGGCATTTTTGGGTAGTTCTCCACGCTTGCATACACGTGAGCACTCCAGTCAACGATGCGAGTTTCTGCAGCCTTATCCACTGCTTTCGCAACGACACCGTCTTGTGGTAAGTAAAATACAAATGGCTGCTTCGCAGATTTTGCCTTAGCCTTTTCGATTATCTCTTGTGCAAGCGGTACGTCGTCACGTACAACTTTACTGACGCCGACTTCAATTCCCTGCGCCATAAGAAATGTATTCGCCATAGCACCACCGACCGCTACAAAATCTGCTATATCAATAAATCTGTTTAATATATCAATTTTGTCAGATATTTTTGAGCCGGCAATAATCGCCATAAGAGGTCGCACTGGATTTTCCATGACATTTGTAATGGTGTCTACTTCGCGCTCTAGTAGTAGCCCCGCAACGCTTGGAATATGTTTTGTAACTGCGTCAGTAGATGCGTGAGCACGGTGAACAACGCCAAAACCATCCTGTACAAATATCTCACCATACTGCGCAAGCTGTTCTGCAAATGCAGTGTCATTCGCTTCTTCCTCTGTATAAAAGCGTAGATTTTCGAGCAACATAATCTCACCAGACTGCATTGATTGTGATTCCTTCAGGGCGTTCTCGTCTTTTACGAGTCCTCCAAACTTCACGTGCTTTTGCAGTAGCTCACTCAACCTAACTGCAACTGGCTTTAAAGAAGCAGAGATATCATCTGGACCCTCTGGTCGACCAAGATGTGAACACAATACAATACTCGCACCATGTTCAATTAGGTATTGAATGGTTGGGTATTTGTTTTTTAAATAACGTACTAAGTAAGCATTTGACTGAACTTGGGCTTCCGTTAATTCTAACGCGCCCTCCACGCCACCCACATTTTCAATGCCTATTGCATAATGATTAAGCCCTATCACATGGCGTGCCATCCAATTATCAGGCATCAATTGGTAAATGGT
>JBGTLD010000013.1:0-83854 GCA_041744275.1 Saccharimonadales bacterium (SeqCode)
TTGCATCGGAAAGTCGCCTTGCAAAATGCCACATGCATTTCTCACCCTCGACATCGCTTCGCGACCCGTCAAGGATTCGAGTTCACTTAGCTCATGCAAAAGTAAACACCCTCGGCGAGGAGGGTGTTTACTTTTGGAGGGTCAGGAGGGACTTGAACCCTCGACACCCTGCTTAAGAGGCAGGTGCTCTAACCAGCTGAGCTACTGACCCATAATAACTATGCTCAAAACAAAAATATAACAGATTGAGAGCTAGTAGTCAAAACTACTTTGATTTCTTCACTGGTGTTTCAAGAAAAATAAGCGCAACGGAAGCAAAAACAAGTGGTACATCGCGGAAAGTGATAATGAATGCACTTGGATCGGATAGTATAATACCGAGCAAAAATCCAGCTGATGCAACAGCTGCAAACTTGATATATACGCCGCTTAAAAGCCATATGGCAAGAATAATTTGTGCCAACGAGAGTAGGTCAAGTGTGATTTTTGCACTAAACGGGCTGAGGTCGAGTAAAAAGTCAGGCAAAAAACCTATCCACAGATCTGGCTGGCGAAACGCATCTATGCCCGCATAGAGGTACACTACGGCAAGGCCAATACGAATAAGTAGCGAGGCAGTTGTAGGGTTATAAAAGTTTTTGTTGAGCTTCATAGTACTTATGGTAATAGTATGTCTTTTTTAACAATAACAAAATAGTTTTTATTTTTTTGTGATGCTATTTACTAACATCGAGAGGTCGAGAGGTCCTGCATGTGCCTTGAGGATGTATTTGTATGCACCCAAATCCATAGCCTCTTTAATCTCCTTGTCTTTACCGAGATTGGTTAGCACCACGACCTTTACGTTTTTGTGCTTATCTTTGACATCATAGCTCTTGAGAAATTCAATGCCACCCATCTCAGGCATAAGTAAATCAAGCAGTATGACATCTGGCTCAAAATCCTTGAGTAGCTCCAAAGCGTGCTTGCCTTCAAAGACAGTTTTTACGTTATGTCCGTTTTTCTCAAGCATGATTTTATATGCTTTATTTAAGACATCATTATCTTCGACAACGAGTACGTTTGCCACAATAGCCTCCTAAAGTATGTGCTCAATGATCGTTTATAAATACACCATATCACACTTACCCAGGTAACTAGGCCGGAATTTTAACGTTAAAAACCGTTCCCTTGTTCGGTTTTGACGACACAGAAATCGTTCCTCCGTGCAGAACAATAATTTTCTTAGCCCAGTATAGGCCTAATCCAGTACCACCTACGAGTATCGAGAGGGGATTATCAATTCGTGAAAACTTCTGAAAAAGCTTAGTCATGTGTTTTGCTGGAATACCAACACCTTGGTCTTTTATTCTAATATGTACTTGATTTCGGTCAATATTCATCAAGTCAATTTCAATTTTTTTACCATCTGGTGTGTATTTGCTTGCATTATCAATGATATTCTCAAGTACCATCCGCATTCTATTTATATCAACGCGGGCAATGTGCTTCGTATTATCCGATTTAAATACGACGTCTTGCTTTCGAAGTTCAAATTGATTTTGCTGCTCTTGGAGTATATCCTTTACAAGCTCAACCATATCGCAAGATTCTTTACTTAAAGAAACCTTGCCTGCATCAACTTGTGCAACCTTCAGTAGGTCACTTATTACTTGAAGTTGCCGCTCGTTACTTTCGTATGCATACTCGAGCATCTCACGCTGCGAGACGGCAATTTTTCCTACATATCCCTCCAACACCATGCCAACAAACTGTTTTACACCCGTAGCTGGTGTCCGTAGCTGGTGAGAAGCAAGAGATATAAACTCGTCTTTTGCATTATTAAGGGCTAGAAGTTCCTCACGCTGCTCCGTTAAGTCGACGTTCATCTTTTCGAGTACCTGTTGCCGCTCTGCAGTTAACTTCATATCATGAATATCAGTATTAGAACCAATCCACATAATGATATCGTTCGATTCATCCCTGTGAGCACTCGCACGACTTATATGCCATCGATATTCTCCGTCATGCCGTCGGAAACGATGCTCAAACTCAAATGGCTCTCCGGAATTAATAGACTTTTTCCATAACTCTACATTCTCTACGAGGTCATCAGGGTGAACAAATTGTGTCCATCCCCAGTCTTTTGTTTCTTCAAAACTTAGACCAGTAAACTCCATCCACTGCGGGTTGAAATAGTCTATAGCCCCGTTGGGTTTCGCGGTGAATATTTTCTGCGGCATACTCTCTGCCATAAACCGCATACGCTCTTCGCTCTGCTGTAATTTCCTTCGATCAGTAACTTGAGCGGTCACATCTATAGCGTGCACCATAATACCACTTATGGCACCATGCCCGTTTTTAACAGGTTGAACCACAAAGTTATAATATCCACCTTGTAAAGCACCGTTACCTTGCATGTCTAATCGTACTAAGGCCTCCTCTGCAGAATAAGGTTCACCAGTTTTATAGACTGAGTCTAAAATTTCAAAATATCCTTGCACCTCCAGTTCAGGGAATACTTCCTTGGCCGGCTTTCCAATAATATTTTTTGATTTATTCATAGATTTCAAATAGAGTTTGTTGGCCATTTCAAAAACGTGGTTCGGACCTGAGTGGATAGCTACCAGGGCTGGTGCTTGCATAAACAGACCATGTATCTGTTTTCTTCCTGCCTCAGCAGCACTTTCAGCTTTTTTTCGCTCAACAATTTCATTCTGAAGCTCATGATATAAGTTTGCATTTTCAAGTGCTATTGATGTGATTTCAGCCAACCTCGTGAGCGCTTCCACTTGTTCATCTGTAAACATTTTGTCTTTTTTATGATATGCGAGCGCAATTACCCCTACCACCTTTTCTCCGGCAGTCAGTGGGATACCGATAACAGCATGTAGAACGTCTTTGGGGAAATTTTTACTTCTGCCGGTCCAAGTATCATAATCCTTAATAGCGAGGATCTTGTTGTCACGCCATACTTTACCAGCAAGACCCTCTCCCTTTGAAAGTTCACTGTTCACATAACTAGCAAACGTACCAATGCCCAATTTTACGACGATCTTTGATTCATCTTTGTTCAGTTGATAGACGTATCCATCGCTAGTCCCTACAAGTTCACCTGCTTTTTCAAGAACTAATTTAAGTAGTTTTTGAGGCCTTAGCCGTTGAGACAAGACCACTGCTGTTTCACGGAGTACCTCAAGGTAATGATTTTGTCTCTGTAACTTGAGATCTTCATTTTTACGCTCTGTAATGTCTTGGAAATACCACGCCCAGCCATAATACTTCTTGTCACGACCTATAATCGGCACACCGTAGCGATTCAAAACACGTCCGTCTTTGAAGTGTATCTCCTCGTTACTTATTTCATGTGGATTTTCATAAAGGTACGTAACCCGAGCGATAAAACCCTCTGGATCTACCAATTGTGTCATCGCAAAATCCAATGCTGCATCATCGTCTTTACTCTGCAAAATATGTTTTGGAGTCTGCCATAAGTCAACAAAATTCTTATTGTGAGACAGTATTTTCCCTTTAGTGTCTACAACCACAATACCCAATGGGATAGCTTCATTTTCAGCTTCTAATAGTGCTGTACGATAATTCAACTTTTCTTCAGCGATCTTACGTTCTGTAATATCCTGCTGCGTTCCCCATGCCCTCAGCAACTCCCCGTTCTCTACATATCCAGTTAAACTGTTACTGAAGTGCTTGTCGTTGCCGTGCTTATCTTTTTCTTGCGAATCTACTCCCGACAAACCATAGTCTTCACTTATAAACGCGAGTAAGTATTCAATGCTTCTTGGATCAGTTCTTGGTAAAAATGTGTCCAATCTCATACCTATGAGTGAACGAGGAGATTTATAGCCGTACATTTTTGCCATTGTTGCGTTTGTTTCGGCCATGTAGGCATGTTTATACATGAGGTCAATTTGTTTTTTAGCCGGCAAAGACACAGGGATAGGCTTTTCGAGTTCAAATCGCCATACACCTTCTTTACTGTTTTTTATAAACGCTTTATATCGCTCTTCATTATCACGGAGTTTTTTTTCAGTATCTTTCACTTCGGTTATATCAATTGTCAGAGCAAAAAAACCAACCACTTCTTTATCATCAGTTACGTTTGGTAAATAGACAGTGTTGACATACCGACTCCCTTTGTCTTTATTGGGTATCATTGTTTTGTATGTTACTTTCGTGCCGGCTAAAGCTTTAGATACGTAGGGTGATATCTCTTTAAACGCAGTACTATTCAGCACTTCATGCATTTTTTTACCATAGGTTGATTCCGGTTTTTCGCCAAACCACTTCAAGTATAATTCGCCGTGGTAGCGATATTTTAGATCTGAATCAACATATGAGATAAGTAGCTGAACATTACTGAAAATAAATTGTAGATGCTCTATCTCTTTCAGTAGAGCAGTGTTGGTTGAGCCCTTATACATACTTACTCCACATTAATTTCTCTATTGTAAACGATTTTAAACTTCGTTAGAGTAACATTTCATACTTTTAGCTAATACTGTTTCGTGTAGTTGCTTGAATGCCAGTTAAACAGTATAATCTACATCTGTTATCAGTGCGCACCCGTAGCTCAGCTGGATAGAGCGACTGTCTTCGGAACAGTAGGTCGGCGGTTCGAATCCGTCCGGGTGTACCACGCCAAGACCCGACCTTTATGGTCGGGTTTTTGCGTGGTTATGCTTGAAACAGTTTGAACTGTTGACCGTGACAGCTTTAGCTGGCGCAAGGTCGGCGAGTTCGGTCATCTAGCCTGCACGCAGAAGTTTACTTCGAGTACAGGTGCGGATGTGCTTTGATCCGTCCGGGTGTACCAAATTATGAATCCCGCTAGTCGGGATTTTTAATTTGGTATTTGCGAATGGAGTGCGAACTGTCGAGCGTGACAGTTTTCGCTGACGTAAGGTCGGCGGTTCGGCCATCAATCCTGCACACAGAAGCTTGTTTCGAGCACAAGTGAAGATGTGTGTTGATCCGTTCAGGTGTACCAGT
The DNA here is from genome assembly GCA_041744275.1 of Saccharimonadales bacterium (SeqCode). GTDB lineage: Bacteria > Patescibacteriota > Saccharimonadia > Saccharimonadales > JBGTLD01 > JBGTLD01. Next base: position 4,990 of record JBGTLD010000013.1, read on the forward strand.
TGAAATCTTAATACTTACTATGTAAACAACTAAGGCTTGGTTTAGTCGTGCTGGGCTTTAACTTCTTGAATGAATTCTTTGTCTTCAATATCAATGTGCTCTCGAGCAAGACCAAGCTTTTCAAGACGCCACACAATAATAAATCCTAGTACTATAAGAATAAGTCCCCAGAAAACCGAGAAAACAGAATCCGGTAGTACATTAAGAAAGAGTCCGCTTTGCTGCTCTACCTGCCAAGGCCACACGCTGCGAAGTGACCCGATCATTACTCCTATAAGAACAGCCACAACACCCGCGTGATGATTTTTCAGCAACCAGCTCAACAACCTCGCGAATAACGCTAACCCTGTAATCGCACCGAGTGCGAAATATGCTAACTGCAATACATCGCGCGATGCAATTGCCCCCACGACATTCGCATACTGCCCAAGCATCACCATAATTAGTGAGCCCGATATACCGGGCAGAATCATCGCAAGTGATGCTATCGCTCCCGTACTAAACAATATAAGCGGCGTAGCGTCCGCGCCCAAAACAGGAAGCCCCAACAGTAAGAAAGTTACCACGAACCCAGATGCAAGTAGCATTACCCTTTTTCTGCTCCACTCTGGAATACGTTTTGATACGACATAGACTGAGCCTAACACCAAGCCAAAAAACAATGACCATACGTATACAGCCTGATTATCCAGTAAATACGAGACGACTCCCACTAGCCCAAATATTGCCAGTAGCAACCCTGAAACAAGTGGCAATAAGAAGCCAAACGGGATAGCCCTGAACGCCTCTTTAACCTTACCCTCTAGAAGTAGCTTAGGGACGGTTCCTGTCAGTAGCTTGATGGTGTAGAGTAATTCATCGTAAATACCCAGTAGAAACGCAATTGTACCCCCTGATACACCAGGTATCAGGTCGGCTACACCCATTGAGAACCCTGTAAACAACAGTCGTGGAGTGCGATTGGCTCTATCTTTTCTTCTTAGATTTTTTAAATTACGAATCATATGTACATGTTAGTATACCTGAAAGTACCCCTTTTCAAGGACACCAAAACATGCACATCTACCGAAATTACGAGATATTATGTATACTTGACATACATGACTGTGTCTAATATGCGTGATCGAATGGTCGAAAACGAAGCAATATTTCGTAAGTACAATGAAAACGTCCAAAAAGGCTTGGACGATCTTTGTGAGCTTGCGGAGAAATCCGGGCAAGAACCGCCTATTGAACCAGATGATTTAACACTACATTTTTATTGTGAATGCTCAGACGAAAATTGCAGTAAACGCATTGTTATGAAGCCGAGTATATACAAATCAATCCATAAAAACCGTAAGAGATTTATTGTTATACCAGGACACGAAGCTCCAGACATAGAAACGATTCACAAGAAGCAAAAAGACTATACCATTGTCGAGAAGCTGCATATGCCATCAGATTCACCTGGCCCACTTCAACAAACGTCATTAGATAATTCGTAACCAGCATGTACGATTTAAACGATCCATTGATTCGTACACTACTCATAGGCGCACTTGTGTCATTACCATTCAAAATTGTGGGTTTATGGAAGTCGGCTCAGAATAATCAAAAAGGTTGGTTTGGAGCCATGTTACTCATCAATTCGATAGGCTTACTTGAATTAGTCTATTTATTTTACTTTTCAAAACGCAGCCAAGACACCAAATCTTAAGACTTTCTTCGTAGCTCCCTGCGAACTTGAGAAACTAAATATATCGAACAAGTCACTATGATCTTCGACGTCGGGTACTGTACAGCGTAATCAATGGCCTTCATGTAATCATGAATGACATGAGCGGGAATATCTGTAGTGTAGGACCTATCTGTGCACTCTTTTTTTCGTATAACCTTTATTCTGATAGCATGTCTTCTTTTAGTAGTGATGATTTATTCTATGTACAAGCATCTTTAATTAAATGTTCGATATGTTGACTGTAGTAGACGGGCATTACATGAATATTTAAAAACTTTGTCAGTAATCTATCTCCTTTTTCTGTTAACCCGTACACTTTGTAATCAGGTCCACTAGGAGATGTTTGTAGCGTATAGCTCACCACCCCAGCATCGGAGAATCTACGAAGTGTACGATATATACTCTTACTGTCTACATTCATTGCTGGATAATGTTCTGTAAAATAGTTTTTTATTTGAGACACGTGTATGGGGCTGCTTTTAAGACTCACAAGTAACCACAGACCAAGTTGGCTCCGTTTGTGGATTTCCTCCAGATCTTTAAGCAGTATGGTATCAGAATGATTATTCATAGTAGTATGCTTACTGTATACTACATGATGACGGATATATTCAAGTAAACATTCTATTTTGAAATCACCCTCTCGTGTATAGTTATTAATAAGGCTAGTAACATGTATTCTATTTTCAATAACAGTCGTTTTTACATACTATTGAGTGCTTTTATTCTGAGTAGCCTCGTGCTTGCCACACTCCGTCTACAAATTCAGAGTGACCAACTATTCTATATACGCACCCAACAAGTTTTTGGCCTCATCGCCTGTGTCTACTTGTACTTCGCGGTACTCATAACACCTCTCAGTGGTATCGTTAATAAAAAGAACACTCCTATAAGACTGTTGCTCTTTTCTCGAAGATCACTCGGTGTCGCCGCGGCATACTTTACGGTACTTCATGTTGGGTTTACGTTTATCGAGCAAATAGATGGCTATGAGTCCTTGGCATTTTTACCTCAAAGATTTAAGGTCGCATTCATAGTAGGTGCTTTCGCGAGTGTCGTCTTGCTACTTATGGCAGCAACTTCATTTGATTCAGTTATTAAGAAAATGACAGTAAGGCGATGGAAGAACCTACACCACCTTGTATATCCTTCGATTGTATTCATTATTATTCATGTTTGGCTCATTGGGACCCATGCTCGGCAAGATTCCGTCAAATTTATGGTTGTAGGGGTGCTTTCAGTTCTGTTTGTACTTGAAGCTATACGTATTTCTAAGAGTATTGCAAAGCGCTACAATATGCTCCGTGCAGAAAGAGACACTTTGGCTCTTGCTATATTCGTACTGATGATAGGATCGCTGATGGCACTACCACTACTCACGCCTAGCTATCATGACGATCATGAATCTGCCCTTACGGAGACGAGGCAATGAAAAAGATTCTATTTTTTGTACTTCTAACCCTTGCAGTAGTCTCACCCCAAACAGTATCTGCTCATGTATTGATACGTGACAAAGAGGCTAATGTTGGCGCAATATTCCATTTAACACCAGATGATGACCCAATTGCAGGAGAAGACAGTATTTTATATTTTGACATTCAGGACCAGGCCAGTTTGGTAAGAATTCCCTATGATGGGTATGACCTGTTCATAACAAACGACCAGGACACAACCACACAGGTAGAAACCGCCACACTCGGAAGCAGCGTAAGTGCACAGTACCTATTCCCCGGACAAGGAGTATATAAGCTGGAGCTACGCTCGCAACCTAAGTACGATGTGTTCCAAAAGGTATCGCTTACGCACACGCTACGCGTGGACAGGGGTATCATCATAGATGGTAGAGTTCCACCAACATCACGACATGCTTGGGCAGAAATACTACTCATACTCTCTATAAGCTCGTTGATATTGATTGCTATATACATATACAATAATAGACACAATATTGTTCGACAAAGTTCTTGGTAGTTGCTATGATAATAATATAAGGGGGTTAAGTATTTATGAATAAGAAAAAAGTTAGTTCTGTATTTTCTGCTGCACTGGTAGCAGTTTTTACGCTGAGCGCAACAGCTTCAGCACATGTCGTTGTAAGACCAGGTGAAGTAAAAACAGCGTCATTCCAGACATTCACCATGGGTGTTCCAAATGAAAAGGGCGGAGACGTTGTTGAAGTAAAGCTTGAAATTCCTGAAGGACTCACATCTGTACGTCCTTCTGTAAAACCAGGCTGGAAAATTGACATAGAAAGAGAGGGCGAAGGTGAGGACTCAGTCGTGAGTTCAATCACATGGTCGGGCGGAAAGATTGGCGATGGACTCCGTGATGACTTCACCTTTGCAGCCCGCACGCCTGACGAACCGACTGAACTTCAGTGGAATGCTTTCGAAACCTATGCAAATAGCGTAACTGTGGCGTGGAATCTATCAGACGACGAGCAACCAACGAAAGAAGACGGCTCACCTGACTTTTCAACTTCAGGGCCTTACTCAGTCACAAATATTGTTACGGAAACTACAGACGCAGAACCCGTCGCAGCAACGAGCACGACATCGAATACTCCACTTTATATAAGTGTCGTAGCGCTTATGATTGCACTTGGAACATTTGCAGTTTCAACTCGCAAAAAATAGACACTTTCTCGATTCTATAAAACACCACCTGTAACCAGGTGGTGTTTTATTCTTTGTCTATGTTTTTGTCTTTTGGTGGTTGGATTTGTTTTGGAGTTTCGTGAGCACTGAGCGTTTTCTGCAGCACTTCAAGTACACTCTGGGCGTGTTCACGGCTCATACCTATCCTAGAGACGGCAAGTGGCTGATTATTCGGGCCTGCACCCTGCATAAAGTTCATGACAACGCCATAATTGTTCACCATTACGTGAACCATATCGGTGTAGACAATCCTTGCGTCACTTGGCATTACGACAACTGCCGGTCGAGTGCCCTCTTGTTCGTCGTTCATCATGTGGTTGTTCGGTAGATCGTCTTGACTGTAACCCGCAAGCTCCCACAGCTTTGTGGCTTCATCTTCCTTAACGGCAAAGTGACTTATAAGAAGCAGTAAGATATCTTCTGCGGGTCGAACTTTTCCGTTTTCGTAACGAGTGAGTTCTTCAATATCAATCTCAACCGCACCGGAAACTTCTGCAAGACTCTCCTGCCGACTAACACGCATCTTTTTCAATGTCGTTCCTAGCAATTCAAAGGGTAAATTTCTTTTCATTTTATCGCTCATGTCTTACTATGGTACGCCTCGTATACAAGACAATCAAGCAAAAACGAGTATAATACTACGAAGATATGTTTATATTAGAAAATGTACCTTTAGCAGGCTATTCAACAATGAGGCTTGGAGGTGTCGCTCGATATCTGACTGACATCAATACAAGGGCGGAGATTAGTGCTGCACACGCATGGGCGCTCGAGCGTCAGCTACCTGTTCTTATGATTGGCCAAGGAAGTAACATTGTGTGGCGAGACGAAGGGTTCCCTGGGCTTGTTATGGTCAACAAGATACTCCGTTTTGAAACGTTTCAAGAAGACAACGATAATTTGTATATTACGGTTGGAGCTGGAGAAGACTGGGACAGTGTCGTACAACGAGTGGTGTCTATGGGCTACAGCGGACTCGAAGAACTATCTCTTATTCCAGGATCTACGGGAGCAACACCGGTACAAAATGTCGGCGCCTATGGTCAAGAAGTAGCGAATGTGATCGCAACTATCGAGGCATACGACACAACTGTCCAGAAACTAGTCACCATACCCGTGGCAGACTGTGGTTTCTCGTACAGAAACAGCAGGTTTAAAACAACCGATAAAGGAAGATTTTTTATAAGTGCCGTTACGTTTCATGTCATGCGACGTCTGCCTGCGCCGCCTTTTTACGATTCACTTGGTAAATACTTTGCGCAACACAACATTACGACATACACCCCACAAGTAGTCCGGGACGCCGTTATAGAAATTCGCTCAAGCAAGCTCCCAGACCCAAGAGTAGTTGCAAACAATGGGTCTTTTTTTCAAAACCCAATTATTCCCCGAGAACAACTCGTTGCGCTACTTGCAGAGCATCCCACCATGGTTTACTGGGAACTTGATAACGATCAAGCAAAGGTGTCAGCAGCATGGATGATTGAAAGCTTAGGACTCAAAGATTATCACGACGAAGAAACCGGTATGGCTACTTGGTATAATCAGCCGCTCGTCATCGTAAACGAGTCAGCACAAAACACAAATCAACTACTCGAGTTTCGGGATAAAATCGCTTACGCGGTTAAAGATGCATACGGTATCGATTTGCAGCAAGAACCCGAGCTTTTACCCGAGTAATCCTTAAACAACACGGCTTCCTGGAAGAGGAAAATCGAGCGCAAAGACACGTATATCTTCTCGAATTTTACTGAGCGTGGCTTCATTGTCGCGTGATAGTAGTGCTGTGTCTATCCATTCAGCAATTTGTATCATCTCTCGCTCCTTCATGCCTCTGGTTGTTAGTGCTGGTGTACCGACCCTAATACCGCTTGGATCAAAAGCTGATCGTGGGTCGAATGGTACTGTGTTCTTGTTTACAGTTATACCTGCTTGTCCGAGTGCTTTCTCGGCAATTTTACCAGTCATTTGCTTGGAAGTAAGATCGACTAAGATTAGGTGCGAATCTGTTCCTCCAGTAACAAGCTGGTAGCCTTTTTGTTGTAGTGCATCGCCAAGTGCTTTTGCGTTCACTATTACCTGCTTCGCATATTCCTTGAATGCTGGCTGCATAGCTTCACGTAAAGCTACTGCTATTCCTGCTGTTTGGTGGTTATGTGGACCTCCCTGTAATCCAGGAATTATTGCTCTGTCAATCAGTGAGGGTATGTTTTCCCGTGTTCGCTCTGGTTTTTTAAGCGGATTAGACGGGTTGCCGTTTGCAAGAATAAGTGCACCGCGTGGTCCACGCAGTGTCTTGTGTGTGGTTGTAGTTATGATGTCTGCAATTCCGACCGGAGATGGGTAAACCCCACCAGCAACCAATCCACCGACATGGCTCATGTCTGCAAGGAGATATGCACCGACTGAATCGGCAACATCTTTATACTTTGCCCATTCATAAACCCTTGGATACGCACTACCTCCAGCCACAATCAGCTTCGGTTTATGTTCTTTTGCAAGTGAATACATTTCATCAATGTCAATGTACCCAGATGCATCAACATGATACTGAACGGCGTTGTAAAAGGTGCTCGAGTAGTTGAGTTTGAGCCCATGCGTCATATGACCACCATGAACAAGACTGAGACCCATTAATGTATCTCCAGGGTCTAAAAGTGCGTAGTATGCCGCTAAGTTTGCAGGGCCACCTGAATGCGCCTGCACGTTCGCATGACTAACGCCAAACAGCTCTTTGGCGCGATCACGAGCTAAATTCTCTATAGCATCAACGTGCTCACAACCACCATAGTAACGCGATCCAGGATAACCTTCTGAATACTTATCAGTTAATCGGGTACCTAAGGCGGCTAGGACATCCACCGACGTATGGTTTTCACTCGGTATCATCTCGAGGCCTTCGGATTGTCGACGTTCCTCAGCATCAATAAGGTCTAAAATAGCAGTGTCTTTCATACATAAACTCCAAATTATAATATTGGCCAAATTTCCTAAAATTAGAGATTGTTGTAGCTAAATCATGTTACTATTTTAGCAGTAGTTTCAAACATAAAAATACAATAAAAAAAGAATTGATTAATATATCTTACATGATATAATTTATCACTATGAATACGACTAACGAGAAAATAGGCAACCTAATACACCAACTAAGGCAAGATAGAGGTATGACACAGGCCGAGTTTGCAAGACGACTCAGCACAAGTCAATCTGCTGTTAACCGGATTGAACATGGCAAACAAAACCTCAGCCTTGAGACTCTAGGAAGAATCAGTGATGTGTTAAAAAAGCCACTCATCAGCATCAGTGGTGGTGCGATAAACCTCCGCGTCGAGGGCGGAAATGAACTCAGCGGAACAATTGAATCAAAAGTATCCAAAAACGCCGCTGTTTGTTTGCTTTTCGCAGCGCTTTTAAACCAAGGTACTACAAAACTGAAAAGCATGCCTCGTATTGAGGAAGTAAACAGAATTATAGAGGTCTTGGTAAGCATTGGAGTACAAGTAAAGTGGCTCTCAGGTAACGACCTGGAGATCAAACCACCTGCTGAGCTCAACTTGGATAAGATGGATAAAGTTTCTGCGCGTAAAACACGAAGCGTTATTATGATGCTTGGTCCATTGATGCACGTGTTCGATGAATTCAAAATTCCCTTTGCAGGAGGCTGTAAGCTTGGTATTCGTACAATTAAAGCCCATGCTGCTGCCCTTGAAGAGCTTGGCGTTACGATTGACGCAAAATCAAGCCACTATAACGTAACGGTTAACAAATCAGAGACCACCAAGATTGTTATGTACGAAACAAGTGACACCGCAACAGAAAACGTCATCATGGCAGCGGCACTACTACCCAGAGCTACCGTTATAAAAATGGCGAGCGCTAACTACATGGTCCAAGATCTGTGTTTCTTCTTAAAAAAACTTGGTGTCAAAATTGACGGTATCGGCTCAAGTACGCTCACCGTTCACGGTGTCAAGACTATCAAGAAGAATGTAACGTACTACCCAAGCGAAGATCCTATTGAGTCTATGACATTCATCGCTGCCGGAGTCATCACCAACTCAGAGATTACCGTTACACGGGCACCAATTGAATTCTTGCAACTGGAGCTATTAAAGCTCAAACATATGGGTCTAAAATACTCTGTAAGCGAGGTCTACAAGGCGAACAACGGTATGACCGACCTAGCCGATGTCACTGTGTTTAAACACAACGGCAGCCTGGTAGCACTAGAAGACAAGATACATGCCAACCCTTATCCAGGTCTAAATATCGACAACCTACCGTTGTTTGGTGCCATCGCTGCAGTAGCAAAAGGCCGAACACTTATTCACGACTGGGTCTACGAAGATCGTGCTATATACTTTACTGAACTCAGAAAACTTGGGGCAAATGTTGCCCTTATCGACCCACATCGCGTGTATATCGATGGTCCAACTAAGTGGAGTGCAGCAGATGTCACGTGCCCACCCGCGCTTCGCCCTGCAATAATCATATTACTTGCGATGCTTGCAGCTCCTGGTATTTCAATGCTTAGAAACGTGTACTCTATCAACAGAGGTTATGAAGGCTTTGCCGATCGCCTAAATAGCCTTGGCGCTCATATTACCGTCATGCATGAAATATAGCTACTAGCGCTTCTTTTTAATCGTAGTCGGCGCAGTAACTGCTCTTATAAGGGACACAAGCAACAGACCTAACAATGCATACATGAGCATGGCAAACAGAGTCGAAAACTCCAAAACAAATTGGTTTTCGAACACGGTTGCAGTTGGAAAAATACCCCTAAACGGCTCTAGCAACACTGCGCTCATTTCGTATACCCAGCTGACGAACCCATTCTCTGCATTTGCCCCAAAAAGACGAAGAACGAAGCGTAGCCCAAGGATTGCTTGAACCGCTCCAACAAAAACATTTAAGAGATTAACTGCGAGTAACCTAAGACTCATACTTCCTCCTCTTTGTTTAAGACTTGTAATGATGACAGTATACATTATTATTTAATAAAACAGGGACAATTCAACCCTTTCTAGCTTCGTCTATTGCTATACAAATACTCTTTAGTCTTTACATTCGCCGTATACGCCATATACTTAATAACGTTTATGAAAAACAAAGTAGCTATTGGCCATAAGGCACCCTTCTTTGAAGTAAAAGATGTGTTCGATGAGCCGGTTTCACTCGAAAGCTACAAAAATAAAAAACTACTATTGGTCTTTTTGCGTTATGCCGGATGCCCCTTTTGTAACCTTAGTGTGCACCGCCTTACTCTTGAGTATCCTATTCTTGAAAAATCAGGTTGTGACGTTATAACGTTTATACAATCCCCTAAAGAAGCCGTGATAGAAAGCATATATAATCGACATGCAAAGCGACCGCCATTTAAGATAATCGCTGACCCAAACATGGATATATATAAAAAATACAAAGTGAAAACATCGCTTAGAGCTCCACTCCGTACGATTACAAAAATTCCTTACTGGGTGCATGCTGTGAGTAAGCATGGCTTTAAACAAAAGAAAGTTGACGGTAATTTTTTTCTTGTTCCAGCCATGTTTCTACTAGATAAAACTACCCAAAATGTTCTCGAGTCTCATTACGGGAAAAGCTTTTACGAACACCAGACATTTACAGATATATATGAGTCGCTCAATTTCAGCAACTAATGTGTATATGGTTCTATAATATTAAAAACCTTCAATTGAAGAGGTTATTAATATTTATATAATTGGGGCGAGTGATGGGTCTCGAACCCACGGCCTCCTAGACCACAACCAGGCGCTCTAACCAACTGAGCTACACCCGCCATATTTTTAGAACTGTAAAACAGGGGTGATTATAGATGATAGCGCAACATTATACAAATCAAATTATGACTTGGTCGTATATTTGCTTTGACAGACCGGACAATGAACCAATAGGAGCTTTATCAGTAAATATAACAAGTATATACGTACCTTTATCGCTATATACAATGGCAGCATCATTCTCGATATCATCAAGCCAACCTGGCTTACCAGCTACTCTTACTGAGCTGGGCACACCACTAGGAATACGTTCGCGCCATTGCTGCCTAGCCATGGCATCAAGCATATACGTACTTGACTCCTGACTTAAAAGTTCGCCTAAAGCTAAGCGCTTTAGTAATAGCCCAAGATCTTGAGCAGTTGACTGTTTATTTTTTGTAAAATTACCAACTGAATCATAATTATTTAATACCGTACTTGTAAATCCTTTTGAGTTCAAAAAAGAGTCTACATTATTCCAACCCATAGTATTCCCTAACGCAAATGAACATACATCAGAAGACACGAGAAGCATGCTCTGTATACATTCATCTGCGCTCATATTATCGTATACAAGTTGACTTAGGCTGACCGACCCTACTTCTACTTGATGAAGGTAGGCGTATACAAGAAAGAGTTTGTATGTACTCGCGGGAACTCTTGGAATATCAGACCTATGCGTAGAGACAGTTGGCCCGCCTGGGCTTAGTAGCTCAAAATATACAGAAGACTGAACATCAAGTTCTCTCGCCCAGTTTGTGATGATTGGTGACACAAGATTCGTATAATGCCTCGATGAAGTAAGACGTATCGGTGGTTCCCAAAGCGACTCAGGCACATTTCGTAGCCCAGTATCATTTTCTAAAGAACTATTCATACGATGGGAAAAAAGAAATAGAGCGAGAGTAATCAAGAGGATTAACACAAGGATGATGAGACTTTTTTTTATAAATACAAAACTTGTTGAGGAATATTTACTTAGACTAACCATACAGTTTGCGCATTACCGTAATTTTGTTGTGTAACATACAATCTATATTATAACATCTCATCAGTTAGCTTGGCCGCGTCAAGCACGATAATGTGATGTATATTTGACACAAATTATGCTTATGTTACTCTTAAGATACATAGACAACAATAAAAAAAATAAGGTGCACAAATGTCACAAATAAATAACCTAAACTTTTCTTCGTACTTTTTGTATGTTTTAATACTTTTCGCAGTCGTATTGAGTGGGCTATTTTCTACAATCAAAGTTGATGCATTCAGTAACGGTAATCGTATCGTATTCGAATCAACACATGAAGGAAACAGCGAGATATATACTGTCAAAACTGACGGCAGTGAATTGATAAGAATTACGAACAATACTGCAAGTGACGTGAATCCGATATGGTCATTTGACGGCACGAAGATCATTTTTTCAAGTAATCGTGACGGGTCTTTTGACTTGTTTTCAATGAACAGAGATGGCACGAACGTCTCTAAAATGACCAGCAACGGCCAACAAGATCACCTATATCCTTCACTAAACCCTTTTGGGCTCAAAGTGGCATTTGCTTCTCGTGAACTTGGGTCAGCAACACCAATCTACAGCATAAGAGACATCGATACTAATGGTGCTAATGAAAGAGTACTCTACGAATCAGACAACGAGCTGCAAAGCCCTTCCTATGACGGGCTTACATCCATAAGCTTCAAAATACAAACAGAAACTGACCATGCAATATTTAGCAAATCCCAGGATGCAGCAACTATTACTAGATTGACTCAACCTAACCCAGGATCGGATTATTTCCCCTCCTATAATGGACCCGCTTCGCGCTTCATCTTTACGAGAGCTGCTGCAAACTTAGAAATCTTCACAATGGCTACAGATGGTTCAAATGCAACAAGCATTATTTCAGGAGCTCAAGACAGTCGTGACCCCAAGTGGTCGCCAGAAGGGGATAAAATAGTTTACGTCTCCGGTAATTCGGTCTTGACTGCAAATATAGATGGGTCATCAATAACTAACGTGATAGATGGTGTAAGCCCTCGGAATCCCTCATGGCAACCACACTCTGCTATTATAGATTTTAACGCTAACACAGGTAAGTCTATCTTAACAATTCCAGCAGATTACACCATTAAAGGCATATCAGCAGTAACACAAAACCAAACAATGATATTAAATGGGACAGCCGAAGACGTACAGGTTAGTGATGGCGGGGTAATGAAAGGCACGGGACTTGTCTTAAATACTCTTACGATCAACAACAGTACGCTAGCACCTGGACTCAGCCCAGGCTGTATAGAAACTACAAACTTGACCTTTACGGGCACTAGTACGTATGAAGTAGAGATTGAAGGTACAACCGCGTGTAGTCAATATGACCAAACGCGAGCGACAGGATCTGTAGACATTGGAAATGCAACACTTCAAATCGTACGAGGAAGTACTTTTATACCGGAAGTCGGGAACACTTTTACCGTTATTGATAAGCAGAGTACCGGCCCTGTGATCGGCACATTTAACGGAATAGCCGAAAACGACACCGTAGTAATTGATGGAGTAACTTACCAAGTAAGTTACGTGGGTGGAGATGGCAATGACGTAGTGCTAACAGTAACTGCTGTCGATCCTAGCTTAAACCCTGGAACGCCTGACACAGGCTTTGGAATACTAAGCAGTAACCCTACTGTCACTGCCCTAGTCACCGCAATAAGTGCCTTGAGTATTGTAGCTATCGCTCGTAGAACTCAAACAAAACAAAAATAATATGCTTTCGGAGTAAGTAAAATGGATCGACAGGGACAAAGTCTTAGACTTAAAGATGCAAGACAGCCTTCTCTGTCGTCCATGATTCCTCGCGGCCGGTATGCACAATACACCAGCATAAATAGATCGACTCCAAACATAACGCTGCGTAAAGTAGATTTACCAGAAAACGTGCAGACATCGCCAAATCCTAAACATGCTTATCGATTAAAGAACGGCATTTCGGTCGATGGACTCATGCGCCCCATACCACCAAAAGCGCAAAGTAGACACAAGCCATCGCGCAAAGTTGAAACTCCTATAACAATTCAACCTTCTCAAATAGAAGCGAGTCAAATAAAATCACCTAAAACCAATAAAGGTTCGACAGGTCTGTATATCGCAGCACTTCTTATCTTTGTTGGTGGTGGCTATGTTTCATTTAACTCATGGCAGCTAAACAAGAAATTGGCTGCTCAGGCGACAATCTTAGAAAAGAAAAACGGTGATGCCACAGCACCCAAAGGTCTAGATGATGGTAATGTACCGTCAGAAGATTTACCACAGGGTATTGATTATGAATCATTACTCAAAAGACACAGCGCTCCGGCGAATGACCCAAAAACAATTAAAATACCCGCTATCAGTGTTCATGCACGTATATTAGAAATGGGCCTTACGCAAAATGGCAATATACAAGCACCCAATAGCATATTCGATGCAGGATGGTACAAAAACAGTGCTCGACTTGGTGAGAATGGCGTCACCTTTATAGATGGGCATGTGTTTGGAACTACAAGACCAGCAGTCTTCTCGAAGCTAAAGGACCTAAAAGCCAACGATACAATTGAAATAACAAGAGGTGATAACACAAAATTTACGTACAAAATACGCGAACAAAAAACATACAATGTTGATGATATTAACATGAACGAACTGCTTAAAGGACGCGGCGGCGGTTCTGAGCTTGTACTAATGACTTGCCATGGACCATACACAGCTCAAGGTGCTTATACAGAACGTTATGTTTTATTTGCTACTCTCGTGAAAGAATAGTTGGTGCCCCGGACTGGATTCGAACCAGTGACCTTAGGCTTAGAAGTCCTCTGCTCTATCCATCTGAGCTACCAGGGCACACTATGTTACATTTCAATCATGTACATTAAGTACTCATGATTGTTCTAATTTTTTACAGTTGGTAGACCAGATCGCTTTGCATTATCCCTGCAAAGAGCTAGATGGGCTACCAGGACAAAGTATCAGTGAAGTGGTGCGAAAGGCGGGAATCGAACCCGCATCGCTTGCTTGGAAGGCAGGCATATTAGCCATTATACGACTCTCGCCCAATCTTCAGCTGAACTCGGATATTATACCAGCTAACACCTACACGGTACAGTGCTAGGATCTATGCAGCTATTATACGCTCTAGGAAGTCGCCAAGCCCGTATGCCAACGAGGCTGCAATGGCACCAAGTAGTAAGGTCTCGAGAACTGCTCGTTTTAGTGGAGTTTGTGCAACTCGACTTTTGAGATAGCCAATACCGCAAAATGCCAGTGCAGTTAAAATTGAAGAAATAACGAACAGGTTGCTAGATTCAAGGCCGAACAAGTAGTCAACCAAGTACGCCACGAGCGGTATAAAACCGACTAGAATGAAAGAAGCATATGTGGATAAGCCATTTATAACGGGAGACGGCTCATCGTCAATAGACCCACCTTTTTTTAAAGTTAGTTCTTGTTCTGATTTGGTAGAAAGATAAGAACCAACACCCATAGAGAATCCGTCTGCAATAAGATTCGCAAAGCCTAGTACAAGTATAATTTGCAAACTAAACCGAGCACCAGTAGCCCCAGCTACAACTGCAAACGTTGTAACGGCACCATCTATACCACCATATACAAATTCGCTTAAATAATCCTCGGTATGCTGTTTAACCTTCGCGACAACTGCTTTTTTGGGCATTTTTATAATCTCCTGTTCTGCTCTAAGCTACTGTATTGCTATACTTTACAGAATAACAGGAGTAACCGATGAGACAAAAGATAACAAAAATCCTCAAGCAATACAGAGCACTTAGTGTACTTGCACTAACTGCAGTTATAGCAGGTGTTTTAACACTTCTGAGTCAACCTACTATTGCATCGATATTACTAACCACTTCTCTTCTCGGTTTTGTAATATTGCTCCTTATAGATGTTTGGAGAACGTTACAGACAGGTCGATATGGAGTAAATCTTATTGCACCAGTTGCAGTTATGACATCGATCTTCACGTCGGACCTGTGGGTCGGACTTGCACTAAGTTTTGGGCTACTTTTTATACATAAGATGTCAGAAATTGCAATAGAACGCGCAAAAGTTGAACTTAATGACCTCGTACGCAATCGACCTAATTTTGCGGTAACTATAAAGGGCAGGAAGACTACAGAAACGCCGCTTCAATCAGTTGAACCCGGTGATAAATTATTCGTACCAGAAGGACTCTTAATACCTGTTGATGGTGTCGTCGTGAGTGGACAAGCAGAAATAAAGCAATTCAACCCAGGAGGACGAAAACATCGTAGTTCTGTACAAGTAGGCGATACGGTTACGAGTGGATCATTGATTGCAAATGGCGAGATAGTGATACGAGCTACCGCACTGAGTCGCGATAGCTACTACGAACGGTTTATTCGCTTACTACAGAACTCAAATAGGAGCACAACACCATTTATTCGTGTAAGCGAACGACTTACCTTAGCCTTTAGTGTCGTCGTCCTTTTCGTTGCTATGTCTGCGTGGATGGTCCAAGATGATCCTAAAGCATTTTTGGCGGTACTTGCTGTGGCGACACCAATAGCGCTCACAGCCACTTCTAGAATCATTACAATTCGAGGGCTAAACGCCGCAGCCCGGATTGGGCTCTTCTTCAAATCTGGAACTATACTCGAGCATGTCCTCGAGCTTCGCACGCTCATTATCCACAGTGAATTACTCTACGTTGGTACAGAAGCTACATTGTCACGAATCATCGCCAAGAAACCATATGATTCCCAAGCCGTACTTAGTTTAGCGGCAACATTGAGCGCTCATGACAGTAGTATTGTAGGCAGACTCATTACTAAAACTGCAGCAGACAAGGACAGTAAGCTACACAAGATTAAGCACATCGTTCACTCCCAAGGAGTTTCTGTAGGCAGGTGGCAAGGAAAAGATGTATGGTTTGGATCAAAACCAGCACTACTCGAACGTGTAGAGACTGATGTATTTGACCCTAAATCATCCGACGCGGCATATTATCTCCTTGTGGACGGCTCGGTGGCTGGAGTATTTTCTATAGACCAACCAGCAAGTGTCTCTAAAAAAGAAATTCACAGACTCAAGGTAAAGCACATGAAAGACCTATTCTTAGCGAGTCATGTATCAGCCGACACAACCAAGTTAGCTACGTCATTAGGCTTTGACTCAGCAGTTTCAGATGTAACCACACAAGCCACTTTACAGAGTGTTTCAAACGCATCACACAAGCCAGTGGCCTACGCAAGTACGCGCCCGTCGGATGCGCCAGTACTAACCGCATCCGATATTGGTATAAGCATGAATGCCTATGACCAAACTCTCTGTGATCATGCAAATATCATCGCTACTAGGCCGGGTATGTCTACGTTAAGAGACGTCTTCTCTGTAGCGCAAACAACATTTAAAAAATCAGTGTTTGTTACATTCCTTGGCATTATGCTTGTATTCATAGGTATGGGTCTAGCAGTCTTAGGTTACCTACCACCAATCATTGCAGTGGCTGTTCAGACTGTTCTCGCTGGCTCGCTTCTTAACTACAGTGCAAGCAATCCTTCATTTACTTCAAGAAAACGCTTGTAGCAAAAACACGACGCTTACTGGCACAAATAAGTCATCACTCCCATGTGGTGAAATATTTTCGATTATCGTTGCTGTAGCCGGAACAGCAAAAACTAACAAACGTGAAGACTGTGTGATATCAGCAAAAATAACAATCAAGAAAAGTGACAAGCAAAAAAACGTAAAGGAACCTTCTGCTGACTTACGCTGCCCTGCTACCCTATATTTCACGCCTTTTTTGATAGATGTACCAACTATCGCCGCAAAACCGTCAGCAAGGCTCATGTGTAGTACTGCAACGCTATATACAATGTCGGTATTCGCAAATATCGCAGTGCCTATTATGGCGAGTGCAAAATAATACTCTCCGTTAGTTTTGCGTTTAACTTTGTGGATAGACTTGAAAACATTGTGTTTTTTGGATATGTACACAACACACAACATAGCCAAGCCCATAAGTACAATTTGATCACGCGATAAGAATGTAGGCCAAAAAGCAGCAAACACACCAACAGTTATGTGTACAAACTTTCGGGTATACTCAACACTACATAGTTTTTTTGAGCGCAGAAACTCAACGAACAAAATAATAGCCAAAATTACAAATGCGCAGACTAACAAAGAAATCATTAAGATCATTGTAATGCAAAATACTGAAAAATGTGGTTGCTTAACATGGTTAAGTATAGTTTAATTATTGCTTGTGAATCCACTACTAACCGAGTTGCCTAGCACTTATTTCGTGCCAAGCGAGACTCAATCAGAAACAGAAATTCCCCAAGAAGAACAACTACCAACGCTTCTTGGGTTAGTTCGGCAGGATTACCGTAAAAGATTTCCTGAAGAAATTCGTGCTGCGGTCAAATACTCTTCTGTCGGTGCGATGACAGGATTAATGTTCGATAAGCTCGTTGATAAACTTCCTCTTGGTACAAGTACGCTAAGCCGAAAAGCTAGTACATTCTTGTTTGAAAAGCACGATCCCTTATTTACAATTGGATTCGTAACACCGAACAAGGTGGACTACTTTATGTCAGGATTCTTAAATGCCACCCAAGCACAGTCTCGTGACTGCATAGCTTACAAAGTCGCAGTCAAGGGAAATCCAGAACTTGAAGAGCGGGCACAAAACACCCTCATTCGACATCAATACAAAGAAAAAGGAGCCAAACGAACTCTAGATTACACTGGTATCTACGCCGGTTTTATTGCCACGAAGGATCTTGCGAGGACTACATACGTTCTCTATAAAGAGGGCGAATACGATGGAATTTTTCGAAGTTCTAGTTAAACTAAATTGATCATCTGCATGAATTTAGAAGTTAGTTGTATTAAGCTTGTAATAATTGTATGAGCACCCTGCGCCTCTTTCCTGTTTCTGAGTTCAAGTAATCTAAGCAAGAGCCTCTTCTTCAATCCAAAAGTCTCCCCCTCACGGTGAAATGAACATTTCTTTACCTTTTGAACGTTCCACAAGAAACTTCTTGCCTTGGATTAGAATACCACCCGCTTTATGAATATCTACTGTTTCGCTCATGCAATAATTGTAATCCTGTGAGATGTTTTGTAAAAGAAAACACGCAGTATCGCACAATCAAGATTTTATAAATAAAAGCTTATGATTTAACTGCGCGTTTTTTGGTACGCTCTAGCACCAAGATATGATATTGCACCAATGTTAATCGCATTAAGAATCTTAAGCCTAGCGCTTGCTGATTGGGCAGTTGCAGAATCAGCAACACCTATAACGTGTTCTGAGCCAGGCTTAAGGGCTTGTCTTCTTTTGTTGGCGTTAGATACATTTTGCCAAAGGCTCATAGCACCAAGTACATTTGCAATTGGTCGGTGCAGATTAGGACTAATTCTGTCAGCGTTTATGCTCGTTGCGTTAATATTTAAGATAAAGCGCCCAGTGCGTGCGCCCCACAAGCCTTCGCCCACAATATTACCCGCTAACTCATTTTTACTGCGCATAATTGCCGGCCACGAAGACGTTATGCCCGACGCTATGTGCAGCGCCGCACCAGCACGGTCACCTTGATTATAGGCGGTTTCAGCAGCAGCCATGGCTATGGAAACCTCTTGAATTTTGTCGCAGGCTGCATCCAGAAGCTGACCATTGTTGTTTGTACTGGAACCATTGGGATCGAGCTTGGCTTTTTCCCGTGCAAGCGCACCATCAAATGCATCCATTACTGTTAGCCCCACACGTAACCATCCAAGCCCAAACCGGTTTTCAGGATATCGAACGATCGCTCGATCTATCGCCAGACTCCCTACCGTTGCGCCTATAGTTATCATATTAGGAGTGATATATGGTGCGTGTTCTGCCACGTTTTTTGCCAAGTATTCCAGATACGGAGCTACCGTATTTCTCAACGTGCTATTTCTAGGGCTGATTTCCTCGCTAGGCATGTTTTTCCTTATTCTTTTTAACTACAGTTTGATCGATTATCAATAATAGCAACAATATCTTAAAAAAACTATACTAAATAACATAGTGGCTTTCTTATAAATAAAAGGAAAAAATATTTGTGAATACAAATACCACAGATTCTGATACGCCTGTAATCAGCATCTACGTGTGGTCTCTACCAAAATGCAAACAAGAGATGCTAATGAATACGCTCATACTGGATCCTCTGCATTATCACTACGGAAAAGCTTGGTAACACACCTAAATCTCAGTCGGCCAGGCAATGATTCCTCAAACCTCCTTCGGGCAATTTTCGCCTTTCAGTTCAAGTCTTCGGTTTCAAGCACGAAAAAAGCCAAGCATAATAGCTCGACTAATTTCGTGTTCGGGGTGAAAGGACTTGCCCACATTCTGCGGGCCCAGAACTTCAGCCAAGAAAGCATAGCTTTCAGGCGAAGATTCTCTTGCGAAATGCACCAGCATTTCTCACCTCCGACTCACTCCGTGAGGTAGTAGATTCGAGACTTATCACACCAATTAAAAACGACCGTCAAAGACGATCGATTTTAATTGGTCGGGGTGAAAGGACTTGAACCTTCGACCTCACGGTCCCAAACCGCGCGCGCTAGCCAACTGCGCCACACCCCGTTAACTCCGGTAATTATACCAGATAGGCAGTTGTTTGCTAGCTTTATTCTATACTTAGCGAGCTTCGCCTACACTATTAGTGTTAAAATCCGCGCCGGGAACATAAACTTGCCAGGCTGCTTCCGCTGATTCATCAAGAGCTTGTGCTTTTTCCACCCAGTCTGCAACGACAGCGATGTCAATGGTAACGTTCTGGCCAACAGTTAGCTCCGGAGAGCTTGCCGCAAGTGTGATATTTGTCTCGGCATAGATAATTTGGGCTAAACTTAAGTCAACTTCATTTACGATACCGTATGTTTGAATAGCTTTTCGCACCATTAATGAGTATGAGTCACCAGCTTGGGCTACATATGAGTATGAACCTGTTGGCGCTGTTACTTGTGTTTCAGCTTCTCCAGACTCTGCCTCAGTTTCTTGCTCTGACTCTTCACTAGGCTCTGAGGCATCGTTTGCTTCCGCCTCTTCCATGCCTGTTTCTTCAGATGTGTGCGGCTCATCACCATTGTCATCGGCAAAAATACTTTGAGAACTAAAAAGTACAAAACCGACACTCACAACTGAAATTACAAGCAGCTTTACGATTATTGATACTGATAATGATATAGAACGAGTCATTTATTTCTCCTGCCCCACCACTTTTATAGTGCTAATGTCTACTATAATAGCATTACTTTTACCATAGTGCGAATGTATTTAACGATGTAACTAACAGGGAATAACTGGATATAATTCTATAAATTATGATATAATAATATAGTGAAATATGTGTCAATATTCTTTACGATCCTATTAATATGGATCGCTGTCATACTGATTGCCATAACCCGAAATGACTCAAATGAAATTTTTGAGCTGTATCTTGCGGTTATTGTATCGTCGGTACTCATGTTCTTAATTGGCTTTGGTAAAAAATAGATGAAGGCGCAAAGTATTGCAGCCATCAAACGTCAACGAACAGCAAAACTGGCTCGTCTTGTAACACGTGCTTATTATTTGAACAAACGTGGCCAAGACGATCGCATGTACTCACTTGTTTGTGACGAATTTGTGTCACTTGGTGGTGTCTATATTAAGTTCTTGCAGGGTGTATTACTACGCAGCGAGGTGATGAAACGCTGGCATAGCCCTGGTCGTCTGAAAATATTCGAAAATCTCGACACTGAGCACCTCGACATTGTGTCGATTCTACGCCAAGAGCTTAGCCCAGATAAACTATCTCAGATAAGTGGCGTACAGCCGCAGCCATTTGCAGCTGGTAGCTTTGGCCAAGTGTATTATGGGCAACATATCAATGGCAAACCAGTCATTATTAAGGTTCTTAGGCCGATGATCCGTGAGCTACTCAGATATGATCTTAAGTTGCTTAACGCCTTCACAAGACGATTTTATGGTCATGCAATGTCAAATATGGACATGAACGTCAATGAGGCTATCAAAGAGTTTACGAGAGCAACACTACGCGAGACTGATTATATTACTGAGGCTGAATTTGCGAGTGAACTGTACGAACATTACAAAGAAAACGAGAAGTACATTATCCCGGAAACATTTATGGAGCTTTGTACAAAAAACATTATCGTCCAAGAGTATGTTGATGGTATTTCAGTAGCGCAGATTGTCAAACTTCAAGAACAAGGTGTAGACCCAAGAACATATGTACTTGAACAACTTGGTTCCGACCTAGATCAACAATTAGAAACTCTTGGTTTTGAGTCTATAAACGGCATTTTCAACTTACGGAGAATACAGGGTGACCCACATCCTGGGAACATAAAACTTCTGACTGAAAACAGAGTTGGGGTTATTGATTTTGGAATTTCTGCAACAACACCGCAAAACAAAGCAGCATTTTTTGGTCTTCTTGAGGAATGGCATGAGTTTTATAACGACAGTACAAGTATAGTTGGTATTTTTGAGCAGTTTATGCGCTTTTTCTCTTCTGATCTTTATGCTGCATTAAAGAAGTTAAGTGCGTTTACACAGAAAGAAACAGGAGCAAACGCAAGCTTTGCGAAAGAACTAGGTGGCATGGCTCAAGATATGCTAAGCAGTGCACTTGGTGGTCGTGATATTAAGCCATTATTGCAAAATGGTCGCATTTTACAAGTGATTAATAGAATGGTTAACAAAGACAACAGATTTGGACTTGTCATGAAACTAGAAGCATCTGAAATAATTCGAGCAGCACAAACATACATGACGCTTATAGAAACACTTGGTCGCCAAAGCGATGTACTTCCGAAGGTACTAAAGCGAGTGGTTGAGGACGTTTCGGAAAAACACCCTGACCTACGGCACCAATCCGAAGATTCTATGAGTGTTGGCGACGCTATAGAAGTTGTCAGTAACTGGCTCGAACGTATTGCCGAGCGCGACCCAAGGCTTTTCAAACAGCTACTTGCGAAGATACGTGCAGCCGACAAATCAATGGACATTAAAGGAAAGGCATAATTATGAGAGAGTTTCTATTGTTTATAAAGTATCCCTACACAGCTGGAGTCATCGTAACTATATGGCTTGGAACTGCCGCACTCATGGCGATTGAGTCAGATCTACCAGTAATACGCATTGTGGTCATTAATATGTTTGTGAGCGTATTTATTGCATTTATAGGCTTTCGTGGTAAGCAAGATATTTGACATTTATAATTTTTTGTAGTATAATTTAGATATAGACGCTTTATGTGCGTATTTTTTGTATATGCTCAATCGCTAATGCCTTACCATTACTGGGATCGGTCTTTACGAGAACTGCATTGAACTGGTACGGTCTTTCGGTTGCAAGCACGTTTCGGGTTTGCTTCCCATCAAGCCAGCGCGGAATCACTGAATCAAACGAGACGCCAAGACTGGAATGAAGACTGCCGCACATACCAACATCAGTGACATGTGCTGTACCTTTTGGCAAAACCATCGCATCGGCAGTTGGCACATGCCAATGATCACCGACTACTGCGCTAACTCGCCCATCTAGGTAGTAGCCTATGATTTTTTTCTCACTGCTGTAATCACCATGAAAGTTTACAACAGTGGCTATTTTAGGCACATCGTTCTCTTTTTTTAGAATTTCATCAATTGATTGCAGCGGGTTTTTTACTGGCTTGTCTGCGTCTTTACCAACAATTTTACCGAGCAGGCTTACAATGAGCACACTCCCTTCTGATGTATCAATATAACGATAACCGACTCCTGGTGTACCCTCTGGATAGTTGGCGGGACGAACAACCCGCGAGTCTTGGAGTACCTTATCCCGAAACAAACTCCAGTTACCACCCGTAAAACAGTCAATGCCCATATCGACGAGGGTTTTCATATCACCAGAAGACATGCCCTTCCCATCTGTGACGTTTTCGGCTTGAGCAATGACAAGGTCGATTGAGTGGTGCTTTTTTAAATCAGGCAGTATTTCGGCAACAACATCAATCCCAGGACGGCCCATAATATCGCCGATATAGAGAATATTCATACAAATAGATTACTGGTCTATCTTATAAAACCGTGACACCAACTCTGTTTGGAGTGGGTTCCAGATTTCTTTGGCTTTTTTATGAGTTAACGTACTGAGCTTAACGAGAATAATGATCAACATCGTAAGGCCAGTACACAAAAGTGCCCGTATAACGAGTAATGCGGGTGAATCACCAAGGTCAAGGAGCGCTATAAACCCTATGGTTATTGAGAATAAGATCATCATAACCATCCACTCATTACTAAATACTTTGTTGTTCATTTGCATGGCAAAGTTTGTTCTGTTTTGCTGGTTCGCAACAAGACCATCAAGAATTTTATCCATGTCATCCTTGTGCTTGCCCTTGTATTCAAGACAATACGATATAGCGTCTTCGTATTCTTCTTCACCACCGATTGCAGACTTGGCATCAAGTTTGGCTTGTACGTATTTCGCTACTTTTTTTTGCACGTTACTTCGAATGTCATCAGGTAGGTCTTTGGTTTTGATCATAAGACTAAAGAGTGCTATCGCCTCCGATCTTACGATACGGTGCAGGTCCTCAATCCTACCCTTCTGAGCTCCAAGAATAGGTGATATGTAGAAACCATACAAAAATGAGTTAACCGAGAAAAGCGTTAGTGCCGCTCCCTCAAACGCAATTTGCGGTAGGAAAAACGACACTACCAGAAAGACAACAAAAAATATGTAGAAAAAATACGTAAGTCTAATCTTAATAAGTACTGATTCCATGATACGTTTCCTTACTTCGCAAACTCAATCGCTCGAGTCTCACGGATTACATTGACTTTAATGGTGCCCGGATACTGCATGGTTGACTCTATCTTTGTGGCAATGTCTCTGGCAAGCTTGATTGCACTTAGGTCATCGATACTTCCAGGACGTACAAACACCCGAACCTCGCGACCGGCACTTATTGCGTAAGACTTTTCAATTCCTTCAAAGCTATTCGCAACGTTTTCAAGTTCACGCATGCGCTCAGCAAAGTTTTCGGCAGAAACATTACGTGCACCTGGCCGTGCGGCACTTATTGCGTCGACCACTCGTATCACTAACGCTTCTACGGTTGTCGCCTCTACGTCATCATGATGAGCCTCTACTGCATGTGCGACTTCTTCTGGCACACCATACTTTCGAGCTATTTCGGCACCAATATGGTGGTGCTTGCCCTCTACCTTATGCGTAAGTGCTTTTCCTATATCATGAATAAGCGCAGCGTACTTTGCAGTCTTTACATTTGCGCCAATTTGCTCAGCTATCACTCCTGCAATATGTGACATTTCCGTACTGTGCTTGAGTACGTTCTGACCATATGATGTTCTGTATCGTAACTCACCGAGCAGTTGCAAGACCTCTTTTGGAATACCTATAATCCCCACTTCACGAGCTGCATCTTCACCCGCCCGTACAACTTCTTTCTGAACATTTTTTTGTGCTTTTTCAACTATTTCTTCAATGCGACCTGGGTGTACACGACCGTCTTTCAAAAGCATTTCCAGTGTCTGTCGTGCAACTTCACGCCGAATAGGGTCAAAGCTTGAGAGAATAATCATACCAGGAGTGTCGTCTACCATAATATCGACGCCAGTTACTCGCTGTAGAGCCTGAATATTACGCCCCTCTTTTCCAATAATTCGGCCCTTCATATCCTCGTCCTCTAAGCGCACTGCGGTAACCGTACGTTCTGCCGTTACTTCACTCGCCATACGCTCCATTGCCTCCACGATGACGGTAGCTGCTTTTTCTTCAGCAAGATCTTTTGCTTCGTTCTGGAGCTTATTTACCAGCCCAGTAAGATCATCACGGATATCACGCTCAGTCATTTTCATGAGCTTATCGGCAGCATCTGATTTAGATAATTTCGCAATTTTCTCTAACTTTTCTTGTTGTCTAACCCGAATATCACGAATCTCATTCTTGAGCTGTTCAACTTCATCTTCGCCCTTACGCAACGCTTCGGTACGCCTGTCTAAGTCGTCGAGTTTTTTATCTAGTGATTCTTCGCGACCAATAAGTCTTTGCTCGATATCTTTAATTTCTTTGCGTCGTGTGGTTTCGTCTTTTCGTGCAGCATCAGCAAGCTGTGCAGCTTCTTCACGAGCCTCAGCAAGTGCCTTCTCAGCTTCTTTCTTTGCTTTTTTAAGTTCCTTTTCTGCTTGCTCCTCCGCTGAGCCAATTTTGCGTTTCATAAGCACTGAATTCGCAGTGAAACCAGCAGCAATACCTGCCGCTGCAAGTAAGAGGGTAAATGGATCCATGTGTTCCCTTTCTAATGGGTACTAGAGGTGCCCTCGACCCTGCAATCACTATCACTTCTTTAGCAAAGACGTAACGACACCCTAGAAAATCAAAAAATTATTTAAATTAAGTACAGTTAGCCGGACTTTTTGACCGAAATATTGATCTAAATCCTTATAAAGTAATATACGCGGTTCTGATGCGTGCGGTCAACTATTGCTGCGTTGCTCTCACGACAAGGCGTTGTTCGTATTTGTTTGTACGCACATCGAAGCGATTAGAATACGACACGAGTGTGAGACCGTTCGCTTCTTCATTATCCACTGTTACTGCATTACTGATATCAAGTGAATCTCTGTCTACGCGCTCTATACTACTTACGGTGTACTTGAAAATTTGGTTGTCACCTCTACGGACAATTATTTCGTCATCGACCTGCAGCGAGCCTATGCGTGCAAATACACCAGGTTCATTCACACCGCTCACGTGACCATGAAGTAAAACTGCACCAATTTCACCTGGCTTGGCACTCACATCATGCCAGCCAGCATCAAAAATATTGTCTGGAAGTTCAAGTTTGTTATCGCTACGAACTGGCATGCGGACGATTCTTGCGAGCACATCTAGTTTTGGTATTTCAATTTCTTTTGGTAGATCTGGGGCAACATCATATTCAGCAATAGCTTGCATTGAAACAGCGGCCTCGCTCGGTACAACACCTCCGCTTGCCCCATCCTCACGAGCTCCTAACACGCTTGGCGCCGTAGCCACCTCTTGTACATTCGTGTCTTGTGTATCGAGCAGGACATACCCTAGAACACTTGCATTCATAACTACAACCGCAAATAGAGCAAAAACTTTAAAATTAATCCTATCCGTAAGTTTTTGCTTCTTTTTAAATTTTGGTGCAAACGTTCGTCGTATGAGCACCGCGGAGCGTTTCTGTCTTGGCATGGCAGGCTTGTGCGTAGACGCAGCTCTACGTGGTTTGATAACATCACTACCTGTTAATTTTGGTGGTTCTATTTTTTGATTCACCGAAGCTACATGATTGCGCGCAGCATAGCGCGCTCTTGTGGGCGTACTACTCGCGAGTCTTCGGGTTGGGTTTCTTTGTGTTCGATTTATGCCATCGATAGACATGAGATTACGTGTCCTTTTGAGTACAAGTGTAACATTAGCGTAATACACTTGACTAGTTGGCTTATTTTTTGGGTACTGTTACTGCGGCTGGTGCGCCGTACATAGGCACAGTTTGCGTCAACCTATTAGGTACTTGGTCTAGGTTGTGCCATGCATCCCCTGTACCACCTACAACAGGAATGTTGAGCGCATACCCGAGTGCATTCGCAACACTCACACCAATACGGAGCCCCGTAAAAGATCCAGGTCCAGCATACACAACAATCGCGTCCAAACTTGAGAGCTCCACCCCAGCCATGGAGAGAACTTCGTCTATCTTTTGATGTAGCGTTTCGGCTAACTGGCGGTGAGCCGTCCAACTATGCGTCGTAATTTCTTTACCGTCGTGCATGAGTGCAACAACTGCAGTAGGATTATCAGTTTTAAGCGTAAGGATCATATATTTTCCAGCTGTTTCTTAATAGCTTGGTATTGTTCTGGTATTGAAAAGGCTAGCTCGCGCTCAGTCTCTCCGGTGTGAACAATGTTAATATGTATCCGCTTTTCAGGCAAACTAGCTGCAACCGCATTGCCCCACTCTATAATAACGACACCTCGTGGGTCCTCTAGCGCGTCAATGAGTTCATAGCTCGCTAGCCCTGCTTCCTGTAGGCGATAAAAATCAAAATGATACAGTGTCAGCGTATCTGCTTCATACATTTTACTTACAGTAAATGTAGGACTTGCCACAGCATCTGCACTACCAGCACCTGCAGCGATACCTCTCGTAAGTGTGGTCTTACCCCCTCCGAGATCACTGCTAATTTCTATGATCTCACCACCGCTCAGCGCATGTCCAATTGCCTCGCCGATGCGCACTGTGCACTCGGGGTCATTTGAATTAAATGTTTTGCTATAATTTGACATTAATTATTATAGTACCTTGGTCTAACTCTATAGCGAAACCATATTTCGCGCTATACTAGTCTTGACCATGCTTATACTTAGCGCTTCACTACAAAACCGCCCTATACTATCCCTGAGGACAGGTGGTGTCGTCGCCACTACAACCGGACTGATTATCAACCCCAACAATCTAAAAATTGAGGGTTTTTATTGCCAAGATAAGTTTGATAAATCACAAAAAGTTCTTGTGTCAATTGAAGTGAGAGATATTTTACCGCAAGGAATAGTTGTAAACGATCACGAATCACTGAGTGACGCGAGTGACCTAGTCAGGCTTCAGCCAGTTATGGATATCGGCTTTGATGTAATCAACAAAACTGTCGTAACGGCATCCAAGACACGCGTAGGAAAAGTCGGAGACTACGCAGCAGACAGCAGTAGTCTTTACATTCAAAAACTATACGTTCAACGGAGCTTACTAAAAAGCATTGGCGGAGGCCAACTGAGTATTGACCGCAATAGTATTATCGAAATAACAAATAAAAAAATAATAGTGCAGGAAATTCTGAAACCATTGAAAGGTTCGGTTGCTACTGCTACAAACTAGCGAGTCACAAATAGCTCAGACCTACTCCGGTTGATCACTCAGCACTGATCGAACGTCACCGTAGTTATATCCTTGTCTGAGTAAGTATTGGATGAGTTTTTGTTCATCTTGATACTTTGTTTGTGTACGCTTTTTCTCAACAACACGGCGTAGCAGCTCATGCTCATCTGTGTCATCTGACTCGAGCGCCTGAGCAATCACATCATCGGCAACGCGCTTTTGGCGAAGCTCTTGCTGCAAGCGTCGTGTACTCGTAGATTTAAGTAGTCGCCTATTCTCTATCCACCGCTCAGCAAATACTGCGTCATTTACATAGCCTCGTTCAGTTAGCCGCTCAATTGTAATTTCAATAACCTCGTCTGGATGCTCTTTACGCCGTAAATAATCTCGAAGCTCCCACTCAGATCGCACTCGACGCGATAATTGCCCAAGAGCTTGGTCGTATGCCTTGTCAGCAACGGCATTATTCCGTAGAGCGATAAGCTCGTCTTCGGTAATTTCTTGGTTAACTCGTAATCCGATTTTAAGCAGTTCATTTTCAGAAAAAGAAAATGTGTACTTGCCATCCAGGAATATAGAGTATCTGTCAGTGCGTTTAACTTGCTGTTTGATCGCTGAAATCTTCACCATATACATCCATTGTAACTGTTGAATGCTCAACTACGATATGTGATGCAAATATAAGTCCGCAGACTTTGTGTCCCTGAACCAAGAAATAAGCTTGGTGACCTTCACCGCAATCGTATAACCCGTCATCTCTATCAGTAAGAGCTCCTATCATATTCTCATAAAAACACTCCGGTGATTTACGAGAATGAAGGTTGTATATCTTTGATTTCATTGTAAGTAAAATAAATTTTACTCCAACAATAAATCAACAGCAATATGCTGCTTATGATTATCTAAAAACAAAAGCAAATATATCGCTCGAGGTATATTCTAGGCAGTTTCGGCCACGACAGCCGCACGCACCTTGCCTGCAAGGTCTTCCATAGCTTTTGGGGTGTCAACCAAATGCTGGCGCATGCCTTCTCGGCCAGAAAACTTCTGGTCGTTGTAACTAAACCAAGCACCAGCTTTTTCTATAAGACTGTATTTTACTGCGAGATCCAAGATGTCGCCCGAGCGTGAAATACCTTGGTTGTACATAATGTCAAACTCGGCTTCACGAAACGGTGGGGCGATTTTGTTCTTCACCACTTTCACGCGAGTTCTGTTACCCACCACAGCATCACCCTGCTTAATCTGTGCCGTCCTGCGGATATCCATACGCACACTCGCGTAAAACTTTAGTGCGTTACCGCCAGTCGTCGTCTCAGGGTTCCCGAACATGACACCAATCTTCATACGGATCTGATTGATAAATATCACCGTTGCATGTGAGCGGCTAATGACGCCAGTAAGCTTACGGAGCGCTTGGCTCATAAGCCTCGCCTGAAGACCCATGTGACTATCGCCCATATCTCCCTCTATTTCTGCACGCGGTACAAGTGCGGCGACAGAGTCAACCACAATTAAATCAACTGCGTTTGAGCGCACAAGTGTCTCAACAATTTCAAGCGCCTGCTCACCGTTATCCGGCTGTGAGAGTAGCAAGTTTTCGACATCCACACCAATCCGCTTTGCATAGCTTGGGTCAAGTGCATGCTCAGCATCTATAAACGCTGCTGTGCCGCCCTGCTTTTGAATTTCTGCAATGGCATGGAGTGTGAGCGTCGTCTTACCTGAACTTTCTGGGCCGTAGATTTCAATGACACGCCCTTTTGGGATACCACCGCCAAGCGCAATATCCAGGCTCAAGCTGCCCGTAGGAATCGTCTCGACATTCACTCTATGAGCATCTCCAAGCTTCATGATTGAGCCTTTACCAAACTGCTTCTCTATTGTCTCGAGTGCAAGCCCAAGGGCTTTATCTTTTCCTTCATTCTTCACATTATCAGTTTTGGTGTTGTCTAGTTTTGGTTCGCCTTTACTCTTCGCGGCCATAAGAAATACCCTTCTGCTTTAAATAGCTGTTACCCAGTCTGCAATACAGTATAACAAATAGCGCTCTACTTCAGTTGATGAATTAATGACATGATTCTCGCATCATCAGAAGTGAGAGTGGCGCAAATAGTAGACACAGCACATTATGACGTAATTCAAAAACTACTTAACGCTTATGATTTATTGATTTATACTGTCATATATATGCGTATTTCAGATTCATTGGTGGAGAAGCTGCTAAACGATGCAGACAGGGTAACTCCTGAGCAACTTGCACGGCTACATGAGCAAGAAACCGCCGAGAAAAAGCCGTTACAAGACCTTGTGATCCAGGGTGGCTTGGTTACCGAGAAAGATCTGACGAAATTTTATGCCGAAGAAATTGATGTTCCGTATGTCGATATAAATCCAAAAGAAATACAACGTGAAATTTTAAAACTTATCCCAGAACGCATTGCGCGACAGTACCGGGTTGTACTGTTTGGCGTTGAAGAAGACGGCACCAAGTTACTTGCTATGGAAGACCCGGACGACATCCAAGCTGTTAACTTTTTACAAAAACAGCTCGGTACAAGCCTGAAAGTTCATGTGAGTACAGGCAGTAGCATTATGGCATCACTTGAGCAGTACCGGGGAAACATTGGGAGCGAGCTCACAAAGGTTGTCTCAGATGAAGCTGAAGAAGAAATCGAAGAAGAAGTAAGTGATGAAGATCTTGCAGAAGATTCGCCAATCGCCCAGACAGTAAATCTTATTATTGAGTACGCCATACGATCAAGCGCCAGTGACATCCATATTGAACCAAGAGAAAACCATGTAATTGTGCGATATCGTGTCGACGGTGTACTCAGAGAAGCCAACAAGCTTCCAAAGAAAGTACATGGCGCACTCGTGTCTCGTATCAAGATCTTGTCAAACCTAAAAATCGATGAAAGACGCGCACCACAAGACGGTCGTTTCAAGATACAGGTCGGAAGTGGGTTGTTTGCACTCCGCGTATCGACGCTGCCAATTACTGAAGGCGAGAAGGTCGTTATGCGTATTTTAGACGAAACAACCAGAGCCGCGACATTAGAAGAACTTGGCTATTGGGGTAAATCACTCGCAGTTGTAAACGAAGCTATAAAGCAACCGCATGGCATGGTGCTCGTAACTGGTCCGACTGGTTCAGGTAAATCAACGAGTTTATTTAGTACACTCAGCTTACTGAACAAGCCAACTGTGAACATTTCTACAATTGAAGATCCCGTTGAGTATAAAATTCCAGGTGCAAACCAAACGCAGGTTAATCCTAAAGCAGGTATGACCTTTGCTGCAGGACTCCGGGCGCTTTTGCGTCAAGACCCAAATATCATTATGGTTGGTGAGATTCGCGACTCAGAAACTGCAGGGCTTGGTGTGCAAGCAGCGTTGACTGGTCACCTCGTGTTTGCAACGCTCCACACAAACAACGCTGCAACCTGCTTGCCTCGACTTCTCGATATGGGTATTGAACCATTTTTGATTGCTAGTACCGTTCGTGTCGTCGTGGGTCAGCGACTCGTACGACGTCTTTGCGTAGATTGCCGCGAAGAAGAAGTGCCCGACACAGCGACTATAAAGCAGATCTCCGATGCATTTCATATAGACAACCCAGCTGTTATGAAGCACGTTCATCTTATCGAACAGGAGGCACTTGACGGTGGTATTGGGAAAGCGAACGCAGGCAAAGGAAAGGTTGATACAGAAAAACTATCAACAACAGAAACGAAGATTACGCGCATTTTCAAAGTTCATGAAGGTGGCTGTGACAGTTGCAACCACATAGGCTACAAAGGTCGAATGGGTATTTATGAGGCCCTCGATAACTCGTCGGATGTACAAAAACTCATTGTAGGCAACGCAACAAGCGATCAAATTCAGGAACAATCTATAAAAGATGGCATGATAACCATGCAGGTCGATGGCTTTATTAAAGCACTTCGTGGACAAACAACAATCGAAGAAATACTTCGTGTGACTTCAGAAAAATAAGGAATTATATGAAATTTGCGTACACTGCAGTCACAAAAGACGGGAAAACAGTTCAAGGAACAGCAGATGCGAGTAGTCGTGAAGGTTTAGTGAGCTTGCTAAGCGGTCAAGGGCTTCGGCCGGTTGTCATTAAAGAGGGCAAAACTACCACTAAAAATAAAGGTGGTGGCAAAAAGGTAAAGAACCGTGACCTCGTAATATTTACTCGTCAACTCTCAACGATGATCTCAGCTGGAGTCCCGCTAACGCGCGCAATGAACACACTTCAAGAGCAGACAGAAAGTAAGAACTTCAAAGAAGCGCTTACTATGATCATGAAAGAGATCGAAGGTGGTCAACCGCTTGGTGATACGCTTGCCAAGCACCCAAGGATCTTTTCGGATGTATACGTAAACATGGTACGTGCTGGTGAAGCCGGCGGTATCCTGGATGACATCCTTAAGCGTCTAGCTTCTCAAGTAGAACAAGATTCAAGTATCAAAAAGAAGATTAAGAGCGCTATGACATACCCAGTAGTGCTGATTGGCATTACGGTTCTTGCCTTCTTTGGTATTATGTTTTTCGTTATTCCCCAGCTTGGTGCAATTCTTGTTGATTTAGGTGGACCAGATGCAGAACTACCTATTTACACACAAGTACTATTAGACCTGAGTTCATTTATGAAAAGTAATGCAATTTTAATTTTTGCGGTAATTGGCGCATCGGTATTTTTTGGCAAACGATACATCAAGACACCAAAAGGTAAATATCAATTTCACTCACTGTTGCTGCGAATTCCTCTTATTAAAACGGTTGTAACGAAGATAGCAATTGCCCGATTTTCACGAACATTCGCATCGCTCATGTCAGCCGGTGTAGGTGTCCTCGATGCACTTGAAGTTACTGGCGCTGCAATTGGCAATAAAGTTATTGAAGCTGAGCTAAAAGAGGCAGCAAGAGCCATTAAAAACGGCAAGCAACTCAGCGAACCACTTTCCACGAGTAAGCACTTTCCACCAATTGTTGCACAAATGCTTGCGATTGGTGAAGAGACTGGTCAAATCGACACGATTCTCATTAAGGTAGCCGACTTCTACGAAGAAGAGGTTGGAAACACCATCGAAAGCCTCAGCTCTATAATTGAACCGATTATGATTGTCTTCTTGGGAGGCATGGTGGGGATTATAGCCGCAAGTGTAATGGGCCCTATTGCGAGTCTCAGCCAAAACGTTGGCGGCTAGAATTCAATCGTGAAATAATGCTTGGAAATAACCTTGCTTATGGTTATAATCATCGCTAGATACTTGCACTCATGCGGGATCAATAATGTAATCAAAACTTTTTAGAAAGGGTGGGTCCTACAAAATGACTCTACAACGCAAACAACAAGGTTTCACAATCGTGGAGCTTTTGATTGTCATCGTCGTGATTGGTATATTGGCACTATTAGTTGTCACAACTTTCACAGGAATTCAACAACGAGCACGTAACACAGAGCGAGAGACTGACATTAAGTCACTCCACAGTCAGCTTGAGGCTTTCTATGCACAAGAGGGTTACTACCCTGACTTAGCAAACCTTAACAACGACACGTGGCGAACGACAAACCTTCGTGGTATCGACACAGAAGCTTTTAGAGATCCAGGTGCTAGTGATGCAGTTGGAACTACTCTCGCAGCGACAAACACTGGTCTAGATAAGCAGTACGCATACGTGCCAGCCGAGTGTGACGGCGCAGAGTGTCAAGAATACACACTCTATGCTGCACCAGAAGGTAGCACTGAGCAACTTGAACGACCAAGCTTAAATTCAGTTCCTCCTGCAACGACACCGTAGCTTCCCCTCTCTCCACAATAAAACCCGGAAATATATCCGGGTTTTATTATTTTATGGGTATAATGGAGCGTAAGCGTTATGTATAGAAAAAGAAGCATTAAAGACGAAGGGTTCACAGTTGTTGAACTGATAGTCACTATAGTAGTTTGTGCAATTTTAGTTATTGCAGTAAACAGCGTTGTTGTGTCGCATGTGTTTATTGTTCAAAAGGGTCGCGACGCCGCAATTAGTAATGCCTTTTCGGAAGCAAAAATTGAGTCACTCAGAAGTGGTGGCTACCTGTCGCTCAATAACGGCACCGTAAACATTACCAGCGAACTACCAGACGAATTATCCGCGCCACGATCAGCAAACCTCGCTATATCCGACCATAGTCCAGGAATGAAACAGATAAACCTTGTGATTACGTACAACGAACAAGGCACAGCCAGGACTTCGACATACCAAACACTGATTGGAGAACTCGGTGCTGGCCAAAACTAATAACTCTGAAAAAGGCTTCACAGTAACCGAGCTTATTGTTTCAATTACACTGATTGGTATTATTTCGGTGGTTGTACTAACTGTAGTTTCAAACTATCTCGTTATCATTACTCGTAACAATTTTATGGTAGATATGACCGTATCATCACAAAACCTCCTACGAACAACCGTAGAGGAGCTGAGATACGGTGCAGGCGTACAGAGTACAAATACGATTGATGACCCGAACGCCGATGAACCAGCTGGTGGTTGGAATACCAGTAATGAGGCTGTTGTTGTTATCATTGCCCAGCCGGCAACTGACATAAGCCGTGACTATATTATTGATAATCTCACAGGTCAGCCGTACGTAAATGAGCTTGTATACTATAAACGGGACAGCATATTATACAGACGTACTCTCGCTAATCCGCTTGCATCCGGTAATAGAGCAGTTACCACCTGTACCCCGTCCACAGCTACGGCCACATGCCCGGCAGATAGAATTTTGAATGAAAACCTTGAATCAATGGTTTTTACGCTATTTAATCAGGATAATGCTATTACAACAGATCCGTCAGCCGCTCGGGCTTTAACAATTAACCTCGAGCTTCGTAAGCAAACATTTGGAGACCCACTAACGCTCACTAATTCGATAACCGTTGCCTTTAGGAATCGCTTCTAATGAAATATAATCTGAGAACAAACACAGATGGATCCGCCCTATTAACAGTCATTATAGTGCTACCGATACTTATTACTATCACACTATCGTACATGAGCCTTTCGGTGACCAGTCTGCGGCTTGCAGTCTTTGACAAAATGCGCACCCATGCACAATTTGCGGTGGATGCCGGCGTAGATATTGCGGCACAAGAAATCAACAACGACCCTTCTTGGGCTGGGTCTCAAGATGAATTTGGAACTTTAGGCGAAATAGAAGTTATGAATCAAGATAATGTCCGCACTACCTATGAATCTGTTGTGACAAATATCAACGACAATCGCAAGTTAGTAACTGTCGTGGGCCGAACATACAACCCGAGCGTCGATACGACACCTACAACTTCAATAACAATTAATGCAGAGCTGCGAGCGGTACGTGCTGGAGACTTCAGTATCGTAACTGGAGTAGGTGGGTTGTTTCTCAGTAATAGCGCCAGAATATTAGGTGGAGATGTGCTCGTAAATGGTGTGATCGAAATGTCTAACACTGCTCAGATTGGGCTAAGCAACAATCCCGTAGAAGTTAATGTGGCTCATCAAAACTGTCCGAACCCCCCAGACGCCACGTATCCACGACTGTGTGGCAGTGGTGAGAATGGTCAACCAATTTCCATAAGTAACAGCGCGTTTATTTATGGTAATGTGCGAGCGAACAACCAAACAAATACAAATGGCATTAGTAATCTAGTCGCGAGTTCCGGTGTGACACCTCAGCTACTACCAGGGCATGATCGTGCTGCTCAAACAAGCGCAGTTACCACTACAAGAACAGGTTCCAGCGCTTCCTGTACATCCGTTAACGGCACAAGAACGTGGGCAGCGAATACGCGCATAACAGGAAATGTAGAAATAGATAAAAACTGTAGAATCACCATTATGGGCGATGTTTGGATTGAAGGTAATCTTACGCTCGGTAACTCTGGGCAAATTATTGTCAGTGATAGCTTAGGAGCTACACGTCCAAACATCATGGTAGATGGCAAAGATACAAAACTGCGCAATACATCACAAATTACGAGCAACAACGTTTCTACCGGAGTTCAAGTTATTAGTTACTGGAGTAGTTCTGCGTGTTCACCAAACTGCAGCAACGTCACAGGAGTAGATCTATTCAATTCTAGTGACGAAATAACAATTGAGCTCGATAACTCCGCGGCGGGGCCAAATTCAATATTTTACTCCAAATGGTCACGGGTATTGATATCCAATAGTGGCCAGATCGGAGCCCTTATAGGGCAAACTGTCGAACTCAGGAATAACTCTGCAATCACATTTGGCACATCGGTGGGCGTCGGTGATACGTTTTGGGTTTTAGATGGCTACCGAAGGAGCTTTTAGGTGTACAAAATCAGCCGTAACGGGTATAGTATTGACTAGTTAACCCCTTATGCTTGGATGGGCAAGCAGAACTCATGAATACGACACTTTTCTATCACGACAAACCACTTTTTGGCCTCGACATCGGATTTAGCAGCATTAAAGTTATGCAAATCCATGCACTTGAAAAAAAATACATTGTATCTGGTTATGGTGTTGCTGCTTTTGATTCAGAAATAATCAAAGATGGAGTACTAGAAGATCCTGTAGCACTTGCAAAAGTGTCTAAAGAACTTTTTGAAAGCAAGCTCATTGGTGACATAACGAGCCGAAGAGTTGCCATTGCAGTACCTGCCAGTCGAACATTTAACCGGACCATCGTGCTGCCAAAATTAAAGGTAAACGACTTATCAGAAGCTGTACGGCTTGAAGCAGAACAATACATTCCAATGCCACTTGATGATTTGTACATGGACTACGAAGTTATATCCGAAGCAAACGATTCGACAGAAGTGTTGGCTGTTGCAGTACCGAAAAAAATTATAGATTCATATCACAAACTCACAGAACTCTTAGGGCTTGAGGTGGTCAGTTTTGAAACGACTATTAGCTCTGCTGGTAGGCTTTTTCTGCAAGCAGAACAAAGCGACATACCAACGGTACTTATTGACCTTGGATCCCTTTCTAGTGATATTACGATTTATGATAAAGGTCTTGTCGTAACTGGCACAGTCCCAAGCGGTGGCGATAACTTCAGTTCATTGATCTCAGAATCGTTAGGAGTTACAAAACAAGAAGCACATATTATCAAAACCAAGTACGGCCTTGGTGTAAGCAAAAAGCAAAAAGAAATAACTGATTGTTTAAGCCCCATACTGTTACAGCTCGTAAAAGAGATCAAGCGCATGATTCGTTACTACGAGGAACGCTCGGGCACCGAGAAAAAAATTGGCCAGATTGTCACCATGGGTGGTGGCGCAAATATGCCCGGGTTGTCCGAATACATGACAAACTCACTGCGTATCCCCGTGCGAATGTGTGACCCGTGGCAGCACCTAGACTTTAAGGGACTACAACCGCCAAACACAATTGAGAAATCAATGTATGTCACCGTTGCAGGACTCGCACTTGCCCAACCGAAAGAGATATTCGTATGATAAATCTACTATCACCCGATATTAAGTCCTCTCTGCTGTATGCCCGGCGTAATGTAGTGATCAGAAAAGTACTCTTTGGTTTTATTTGTGGTGTTATCGGTATTGTTGCAATAATACTATTCGGCTCAATGTATTTAAACCGAGAAATTAGTCGCACGTCGGCTCAAATCGAACAAACAAAAACACTATTGGCAGAACAAAAACTAGAAGAGACACAGGAGCGAGTATCGTCGATAAGTGATAGTTTGAAGCTTGTCGTAGAAGTACTTTCACAGCAAATAGTGTTCTCGCGTATGATCAGACAAGTCGGAGCGGTCACACCCGAAGGTGCAGTACTCTCAAACCTTACCATCAGCACTATCACTGGTGGCATTGACTTAACATTTGAAACAGCAGACCAACAAACTGGTACGCAAGTACTCTTAAACATTCAAGACCCTGCCAATGAACTATTCGCACAAGCAGATATAGAAAAAATCAGTTGTAATAACGTCGCATTGAATACCATCTACCCATGTAGCGTCACAATTCGTGCGCTCTTTGGTGACAATAGCCCCTACCTGTTGATTAGCAAGGAGCAAAATTAAATGACAAGTAAGAAACTATTCTATGTAATGATAGGTTTGGTTGCTTTAGTTTCAATATTAGGAGCCGGCTCAATAATTCTTGGTGACAATCACCTTGCATCAAAATCATCACGGCTTAAGGAGTTGCGAACAGAGAGTGAAGCTCTCGATCAACAACAACTATTACTGATTAACGCCAAGCGTGACCTTGCAGAATTTGATGAACTAGAAATGGTATCGAAAAGCATTGTTCCGCAAGATAAAGATCAAGCTAAAACAATCCGAGAATTACTGGCAATTGCCTCCGAAGCTGAAATTCCTATTGAAGCAATCTCCTTCCCTGACTCAAGCCTTGGAGAAGTAACAAGAAGAGGCTCGGGCGACCAATCCAGTCGACAACAAGCTAGCATAACACAAGCGACACCCGTAGAGGGCGTAACAGGCTTATTTGTAATTACTATCAACCTCAGTGTCGGGCAAACTGTGACTTATGATCAACTCATAAACTTCCTCGAGAAACTTGAACAAAATCGTCGTACCGCACAAGTAGCATCACTCTCAATCGACCCCGACTCAAACGATAGAAACCTTGTTACCTTCAATGTATCAATTAATGTATATGTAAAGCCGTAATTATGAATCTAGACATAAAAGACATCAGCAAAATAAGCCAACCGCTTCTACACTTCCTAAAGCGCTTTGGAATCACACTCACTCTACTATTATTTTTAGCTGTGTATGCGTTTTTAGTAATCAGGGTTAACAGTTTTGCAAATGTT
This sequence comes from Saccharimonadales bacterium (SeqCode), assembly GCA_041744275.1. Classification (GTDB taxonomy): domain Bacteria; phylum Patescibacteriota; class Saccharimonadia; order Saccharimonadales; family JBGTLD01; genus JBGTLD01. The sequence goes on from JBGTLD010000013.1 coordinate 43,959, forward strand.
GAACCAGCAGACGATGAGGTGCAAGCTAAGGTTAATACAATTGCGCGGCCGCGAATAGACAGAGGTATTATTGATACTGTTACTGATTTTGAACAACGAAACATTGAGACTCAAACATTATTCCAACAAGCACGAAACAACCCTTTTGCTGAATCGGAGTAAACCCCTGCAACCTCTAAGTGTCTAATCGATAATGGATGTTTGGTTTTTTGGTGACTGTATTCCTAGATGGGTGTAGGCTTTTGCGGTTGCTTTTCTACCCCGAGGTGTACGCTCTAAAAGTCCAATCTGCATAAGATACGGCTCAAAAAAATCCTCAATGGTAGATCGCTCGTCACCCGTCAGCGCAGCAAGCGTATCAAGGCCAACCGGGCCGCCGTTATAATGTTCGATTATTTTTTCGAGTACTCTGCGGTCAGCAGGGTCTAGCCCAAGTTCATCTATCTCGAGTAACTTCAAGGCCCCGTGAGTTATGGTGCTATCTATGATACCGTCACCGTTTATATCGGCAAAATCACGAACTCGCTTTAGTAAACGATTGGCAATCCTCGGTGTAAGTCTTGCACGTGCTGCAAGGTGGCCGGCTGCAATTTTATCAATCTGCACGTTTAATATCGCGGCAGCTCGAACAATTATTTCTGATATTTCGTCGGTATTATAAAATTCAAGTCTGTGTTGTATGCCAAACCTATCCCTCAACGGAGCCGCCAGTGAACCAGTCCGGGTAGTGGCACCAATAATCGTAAACTTCGGTAGATCGAGCCGTAAGCTGCGAGCACTCGGCCCCTTTCCAAGCATAATGTCGAGCTTAAAGTCTTCCATTGCACTGTACAGCACTTCCTCGACGCTTCGGTGGAGTCGATGTATTTCGTCGATAAACAATATGTCGCCGTTTTGTAAGTTAGTCAATAAACTCGCAAGATCACCTGCCCGCTCAATTGCTGGTCCGCTCGTGATACGGATATTCGCACCCATTTCATGTGCAATAACACTTGCCATGGTAGTCTTGCCAAGTCCAGGCGGCCCGTAAAGCAAGACATGGTCAATCGGCTCTTCTCTCTTTTTTGCAGCAGCGATAGCTAACTGCATATTGTTCTTTAAACGCTCTTGCCCTATGTAGCTCGCAAAATCTTTGGGTCGTAGCGTCACCTCAAGTTCAACTTCAACAGGATCGTCAACCGGAATACTAGGCTGGACTATACGTTCAATTGCCATTAGCGGACACCCCTCAGTGCTTGGGTAATTCTTTCTTCAAGAGGTAAACCTGTGTCAATTTTATCGAGCGCTGCTTGCGCATCGTATTCAGAATAACCGAGCGCCATAAGTGCTTGCGCTGCTTCGTCGGCTTGGTTTATGCCCCCTCGGTTCACAATTCCCTCTGCAGTATCCGACGCAATAAGTCCCATTTTGTCTCGCAGCTCTACAACCATTTGTTCTGCCGCTCGCTTCCCTACTCCTTTTGCAGTCTGCAGCAGCTTCACGTCTCCACTCGCAATAGCTGTACGTACGACATCGGTTGAGCCAATTCCTAGCACTGCAAGCGCTACCTTTGGCCCAACATTTTTTACTTTAAGCAGTTGCTCAAATAGTTTTTTACCATCTATTGTTTTGAAGCCAAATAAATCATGCGCGTCTTCTTTGATATTTTCATAAATGTATAATTTTATGGGTGAATCTACAGCTGCCGTTTCGTGCTCTGATACAGATAACAACACACCATACCCGACACCTTGTACATCAAGCACCACGCTATCGAGCGTCTTTTCAGCAACTATACCTTTTAACCAAGCAATCATGTCGTCATTATCTCATATTCTGTGAGTTTCAGGCGTATCGAGCCGACATAGAATGACATATTGCAGCCGCCAGTGCATCAGCACTGTCATCTGGCTTAGGTACTTCTTGCAGACTGAGAAGCACACGAACCATTTCTTGGATTTGCTTTTTGTCGGCCTTACCATACCCCGTAATTGCCTGCTTAATCTGTAGTGGGGTGTATTCAAATAGCTCTAAATTGCTTTGTTTGCCACATAGTAATACGACCCCTCTCGCTTGCGCGACAGACATTGCAGTCGTAACGTTTTGAGCAAAAAATAGCTTCTCCACAGACATTATTTGAGGCTTAAACTCATTGATAATGTCTGTTAACTCATCAAATATAGTGACCAGCCTATCGCTATCTGGCTGGTGAGGTGGCGTTTTGATGACACCTGCGTCAACCATAACCATCTTTGTATTCTGAGTTACATCTATAATCCCGAAACCCAATATGCCTGTTCCTGGGTCTATGCCAAGTATTCTCATTAGGCTAGTTTTTCAAGTACAGTATCGTTTATCTCAAAATTAGTATGGATAGTACCGACGTCTTCAATTGCATCAAGCGCGTCCATCATGCGCATGATTTTTCCAGCTGTCGACTCATCACTGATTTCCACAGTATTCTGTGGCACAAAAGTCAGCTCAGCTTCAGTTAGTTCTATTCCTTGTTCTTTCAGCGTGTCTCGCACCCTTGCAAGTTCCTTAGGGTTTGTATACACAAGTGAATCGCCATCTTCATCCTGGATATCCTCCGCACCTGCATCCAGTAACTGCAACATTAACTCATCTCCAGACCCTTTAACACGGATCATCCCCTTTTGATCAAACTGAAAAGCCACCGCACCCTTTTCAGCAATACTCCCACCGTGTTTACTAAAAGCTAAACGGACCTCAGGGTATGTTCTATTCACATTATCGGTTGCAGCCTCGACAATAACCCCTACCCCACCTGGACCATAGCCTTCGTACAGTACTTCTTGAATTTGCTCGCCACCAAGCTTTCCAGAACCACGGTCAATCGCTCGCTGGATGTTATTTGCGGGCATATTTGCAGCCTTAGCCCTATCAATTGCAAGCCGTAACGTAAAATTCATATCAGGATCAGCGCCAGCTTTTGCCGCTACTGCAATTGCGTTTCCATGCTTTGTAAACACAACACCACGCTTTGCGTCTTCTATAGCCTTACCTCTATGAATTTTTGCCCATTTTGAATGTCCAGCCAAACCTTGTTCTCCTACTTACACCAAACTTATATCTGTTATTGTACCATTTATCGGATATTCACAATATGGATGCAGCTTGCATTGCTTAGAAACTTTGTATTTGCAACAACAGGGGTAATAAAGTATAATCTTACGGTCTGGCTACCATTGTTGCTACATGATATGACTTGGGTCCATAGCTCAGCCGGTTAGAGCACCTGCCTTTTAAGCAGGGTGTCGTGGGTTCGAGTCCCACTGGACCCTCCAAATAATGTACCTCACCTTGTGTGGGGTATTTTATTTGGTAGTTTTAGCGGACTCGAACCCGGGAGGGCGAAATATGCCGGTGGCATATTGAGTTTTCATTGCTTGGCCACCTTGCACGCTGCCTGCAGCTTGTGCAGGTGCATGATAACTCGAGTCCCACTGGACCCTCCATATAAAAACACCTACCTCGCCGTAGGTGTTTTTATATGGGATGTTTAATAGACTCGAACCCGAGGTGAAAAAGACTTAACTCTAAGATCTAGATTAGTTAGGAAGCATATAAGCCGCTATACTAGTTATTGCATGAATAAATTACTATCATTACTTGTATTATCAATTTTCACTATTGCTTTGGTTCCGTCCATAGTTTTTGCGGCTAAGCCTGTAAACGGCGGCGGTAGCCCAACACCAACTACTGAAATGGTAGGATATGATATTTCTTACCCACAATGCGGCAGAAGGTTGCCAACTGATCATTTTTTTGGAATTGTTGGTGTAAATGGTGGTACAGCAGCTGTGCCAAACAACTGTTTAGCAGACCAGCTCGTCTGGGCTAACAAGGCAAAATTGGGCTCAAAGCAGCCACGAGTTCAGCTATATGTGAACACAGCTAATCCAGGGGAAGTTATAAATCAGATAGCTACGTGGCCTGCTACCTCGACTGACAGTAGCGGCAATATACCAGTCAATCCTTACGGTGCCTGTAATGGCGCTAATGACAGAGCTTGCTCATGGTTGTACGGTTGGAATCGCTCAATCTATACTGAAGGCGTGTTTAAGAACGCAGCAAACAGTAAGGGGCTGAACTCAAACACAGCAGATTATGTCTGGTGGCTAGACGTTGAAACCATGAATACTTGGCAGTCTGGTGGCAACGAAGCACTTATTCGCAACACTGCTGCGATTGAAGGCTTTGGTGCTTACTACAAGTCCAAAGGTGCAACTATAGGTCTGTACTCAACAGCCTATCAGTGGGGCGTAATTACCGGTAACAACATCAGTGAAGATAGTATTCTGAATACCTTGCCTAACTGGCGACCAAGTGGTGCAAGTCTTTCAAATGCAAAAGCCAACTGTACTGTTGCACCGCTAACACCTGGTGGTTTCATTTCTCTGACTCAGTACGTTGTCAAGAACCTAGACCACAACCATTCTTGCGTGTAGTTTTCTATAGTCTTGCAATAAGAGACGGTTGTTGTTCGTTGATTTAGTAGTCTGTCGCTGCGCCTTAAAGGGTAAAGATCCGCCTAATTGTATTTTTTTTCGCTGACACGTTTATTATTTACCATGCTTAGCTGATTTGTCTGGTCTTTTGTAGAAACTTTGATACAGCACAAGCAGTACGAGCAAGCACGAGACCCCAACAATAACGTCTTGTGATTGTCTAAGCAAATCACCTGGTGCAGTTGCAAATATCTCTTGCTGCAACGGGCTTGGTAGTATGGGTAGTGCTAGCACTGCAAATAACAGACCGCTACTAATGATAGGGAGCAAGTGCAACAATGCTTTCGATGCAGGAACAGTCTTTCGAAGGACAAACATCGTTATGAGTATTGGTGTCGTAAGCACCAATACTTGGCTCATAAGAGGTACGTTTGCAGATGGCACGAACGCACTGATTGCAAATGCGACGTCGTCGCTTAGAAATCGTACAAGAAGGTCACCTATAAGAATACTCAGCATCAAAAAAACCACGTGCACACGAAACATAAATGCCACTAAAATAGGTAGCGCAACGAGGCTCGCAAGAATTACGATTGGAAGCATAAGCTCATAATATCAGTATTATCGGTAAACAACAGCTACAATTGCGCTTCGAACGTGTCGCCAAGTTTGATTCGGTTTTTATCCGCAACACCCGCAGCTATCTCTACGACGTATTGGGCGGGCTTATCTGGACAATATACTTCTTCTGGTGGAGTATCTGGCGGTGCATTTTTTACTTCATGCACTAAGGTGCGGTTTTCGTCGAACCACAGGATGTCTATATTGAAGTTCATATCCCGCATCACAATACAGTGGTTAACACTCGGCTCATCGAACACAAACAATAGTGCGTCCGTCTCTGGAAGACTCGGGCGCCCAGACAGTCCCCTTATTCGAGATTCTAGCGTACTGGCAATTTCAAAATTAAAATAACCTTCACCAATTCTGCCAATTTGAGTCTGGTCAGTTATTTGCGCTGATGGCTCAGGATTGCTTGCTGGTCGCGCAAACGCGAACAAACCGACAAGCATGAACGCCATCGCTACCACAAACCCTAAGAGTAGTTTTTCCTTACGCCCCAACACGGTCTTTTCGTCGTTTACCCTTTGAGTTCTGTTCTACATATTCAACGATCTTGCTTGCAACATTACGCCCTGTCACAGACTCAATACCTTCAAGACCAGGTGCTGAGTTAACTTCTAGTACTAATGGACCTCGGTTAGATTGGATCATATCGACACCACACACTGATAGACCCATTGCTTTCGCTGCTTTTAGCGTCATTTTACGCTCTTCATCAGTTAACTTTACAGGCGTACCAGTTCCACCTTGATGTATGTTTGATCTAAAGTCATCATCAAGGCTTTTTCGCTCCATGCTTGCAACCACTTGGTTTCCAATAACAAATGCACGGATGTCACTTCCTTGAGCCTCTTCAATGTATTCTTGTATCAAAAAGCTCGTATCGTTCACATAAAAGGCTTGGACCACAGACTTTGCTGCTTTACGTGTTTCGGCAAGTACGACACCGTTTCCTTGCGTTCCGGACGCAAGTTTAATAATCACTGGTGTTCCAAGGTGGTTTAAAAGGTCGTCAACCTGGTCAGTCTCGCGTGAAAATATCGTTTTAGGAATACCCACACCACTCTTACTGAGTAGTTGCATTGAGCGAAGTTTATCTCGCGAACGGCTTATCGCAATAGATTTCGACGGCGTGTAAACACCCATCATCTCAAACTGGCGTACTATAGCTGAACCATACGTTGTCATGCCAGGTAATATACGAGGAATAACTGCGTCCAAGCCATTTAAAGTTTCTCCACGGTACTGAACCTCTGGCTTATCTTGTTCAATTTCTACATAACACTCAGGGTACTTAATAATCACCACTTCGTGACCACGAGTCTCAGCCTCTTCACGTAGTCGTTTTACGGTGTAGCCAGGCTCCCGTGTTAAAATTCCTATTTTCATTGGTTACTCCTTTGCTCAGCGACTAAATACGCAGCGAGGCTTTCTAGTTTTTTATCGGCGTCAACGCCAGATGTTAACTGCGGGATAGCATTAACTTCCAGACAGCTATATCCACATGAGGCTGAAGCATCAGGAATGAAATCAATGCCAGCAAGCTCTCTGTTCATAACACTACATATCTTCTCAGCTTCGGTCAATAGTGACGATGGAACTTCATCGAGTGCGAGCCATACCGCAGACCCACCTTGCGACGTATTATTCAAATGCGTGTTTGCGCCTGCAGAACGACTACGCTTCAGTATCTTTGCAGGTTTGCCGCCAAAGCAAATGACACGTAAATCATGATCGTTTTCTAAAAAGGGCTGAATCAAAATTGGTGTTCCCTCGGCAGCCTTACTCATAACTTCATCAAATGTATGTACGAAATAGTTAAACTCTCCTCTACTAGCTGCAGCAGCTTTTACGACTACAGGAAGCGTAATGTCTGTTTTTTGTAATAGAGATGTATCCATATAAAAAACTGTATCCGGAACTGAAATATTGGCCAAAGCAAGTTCTACCATACAAGATAACTTAGACACCGATCTTTGATGTGCCATTTCGCTGTTCCAAAACGGTATGTCATGATGCCGTAAGTACAGTGCCAAACTATATGCTACATCCCGATAATAGGACTTTGAGCCGGTTTTATACCAGCCGAGTGCCACAACGAGCTCAGCTTCATAATCAGCTATACGTACCGTACCAGCCGAGACATGCACTTCACTTGTTTTAATCGTAAACGATAGATCTTCCCAGAATATGACCATAGTATCTACGCCATTGTTTCGTAGTGAATCCGCGAGCACAGTAGGGTTATTCTTGCTCCCACTGTCTTTAGACCCGATTATCAGTATTCGCTTCATGTGAGTATCTTCCTTCCTTCAATAATAGCAACGAAATCATCGTAACGTATCTCGTTTTCTGAGAGTGCGTTCCAAACAGCAATATTACCCTCAAAGTACGCAATATCTTTCAAGTACACAGCACCAGCTACATCCGGCCTGCCACCTCGGAACACTCGAACACATTCATTAAATGCGACGTCTTTTGATCCGCTCTCATTATATTTACTTACAATGCATATGCATCGCCACAGGATTTCATACACTTGCCGAAAATCTAAAGGCGTTCCGTGTACTCCCCAGCCTAATGCAGCAGCTAAATATCTGAACGATCGTCTGTATCCAAATTTATTGCCTAGTAGTTGCTCGAGTAAAATCGCGAACCCCTCGCTTTCTCGCAGCCCAAACACCCCTGATCTATTGGCGTGTCCATATAGTTCATGAGCTACGATCCTTTGTGCTGACATACTTGTCCTTGCTGGGTATTGCGACCCTACAATTACTTCTTTTTCTGTTCTAAAAATTGAAGCACTAAGTACACTATCTTGCACTAAAAGCTTCCAGCCCTTTTTGTCTAGTTTACTCTCCGCTAATCCTTGTTCAAAAAGTGTCACTAAGTCTCCGCTTGTTTTTTCAAAAAGCCACCCAGCATACTGCTTAAAGTGTCCCTGTAAACATAAAAATGTATTATGGTCTGGCTCGAATATATCTTGATCTCCTTCAAAATTCATTGGTGCCAGTGTCTCTTCGATATGCATCCAGTACTGTTTCTTCTTTATGTCCGAATTGTTGTCAACTACTGCTTTTACGTACGACAAAATTGCCAGCATATTGCTGAGGGTTGGCACGCCGTACATTTCACTGTTTGCATTTTGAAATCTTTGAAGTGATGTTTCGCTAGGCTCGACTTGCAACTGCACTGCGCTGTTAATCAACTCACGAGTTTTGGTTTCTGGCACTATTTCAGGAGACTTCTCGGTAAATTGTGCCCCGTATGTAAATTTTGGAATGTAAGAGTCGTCGTTTAAGAATACTGTTTTTTCTTGAACAGCGTTTTGTATGGTAAAAATGCGGTATGAGTCATATAGCTTCATGAATACGTTGCCTGTAGCAGGTTTGACAAACCAACACCTAAATTTGTGTTGGTCCATATATACTAATTATATCATATAATAGCAAGTATTGTCAATTATCCTTGTGCGTTTTTAATCCTTACGTACGCAAAGCCAACAGCGAGTATGATAATAATAAATAACAGCAAGACCATTGTAATAAACCCTTGCTCATCAGATTTTTTTGATTTTTTCATGCTTCATTAAATTATCTATGAACAAAAGCAGTTTGTATAGTCCAACAGCACAAATAATTTGCATTAAATAATTGCTGGTATGCATTATTTGTTGTATAATTATTTTTTGTATGGAAAAAGATCAACTACCAAACGATAACATATACGGAATGAGTGCTGAACAAGAAGCCCTCTATTATAAGTACAGGGCCGAGCGGGCCGAAGATGAGAATGCAGTGCTTCTTAATGATATACATAATCTTAAGGAGAAAAATGATAACTTAGAAGAAGAAAACCGTAGGCTTCGTGACGATTCCGCAAAATTGGGCTACCTTGTAGCTAGACAAAATATTGAAATTACCGAGCTCATTGATAAGGCTCATACAGATGAATTAACGGGCTTGTCTAATAGGCGACAACTAAATGAGACGCTATCAAAATATTTTGAGTATGCTGCCTCCGGTCACGTGGCTCCTGGACTGATGTACGTAGATCTAAACAACTTTAAGATTGTAAACGATATGCTAGGTCATGAATTTGGTGATCACCTTTTGACTATCGTGAGCGATCTATTAGTCACCAGCCTACGCGTGAGGGCAGAAGATGACGACAGAGAACACGGCACCCACAAAGACGTTGTATCTATAAAATCACAACCAGCGAATAATGAGGCTCTTATTGGGCGTGAGGGCGGTGATGAATTTGTTATTGCGGTTGATCTAGGCCCATCCGATGCTGAAACTGGACCAATACACAGAGACTACCTAGAAAAAATACGCATTAGAATTATAGAAAACTTTGAAAGCATGCTAGAAGAACTTGATCTGGAAATCATCGTAGATGGACTGGAGACTACACTCGGAGCGTTCCTAGCAGATATCAAATTTGGATTATCGATAGGTGTTAGTGTATACGATCGATACGAAAGTTTGTTAGAACTGAAAAAAAGAGCAGAAGAAGATATGTACGATCAGAAGAAAAAGTCTAAAATTACCCTAGCCAAATAAGCCCCGTTTGCCGCTTGAGTTAAATTGCTGCAGTAACTCCTTTTGCTGCTTTGTGAGCTTGGTTGGTGTCTCTACGTGAATCGTTACAATATGCGAGCCGCGGGTCTCACGCTTAAGGTGGGGCACACCGTGGTTAGAAAGTTTAAAGTCGGTGCCGCTCTGGGTGCCGGCCGGAATCTTCATGGTGACTGGTCCATCAACGGTATCTACATCAATTTCGGTACCAAGTGCAGCATCAACCATGCCAAGTGTTTCTTCACTCAAAATTAAGTCACCTTCACGGGTAAACTTCTTGTGTGGCTTTACTCGAAGGTTAACGTATAAGTCACCTTTTGGTCCATTTGCCATAGCTTCGCCATGTTCGCGGAGTCGGATTGTAGAGCCGTCATCAATACCTGCGGGGATCTTTAGCTTAACCTTCTGGTTCTTTCTCTGCGTGCCCTTTCCGCTGCAAACACTGCAAACTTTTTCTGGTACTTTACCGCGACCCGAGCACGATGGACACACGGTAGCTTGCTGGATGTTACCAAAAATAGTTTTTGTAACACTTACAACCTGTCCGCTTCCCTTACACATATCGCAAGTTTTTAGCTCATGACCTGGTTCAACGGTTGAGCCCTTGCAGTGTTCGCAGTTATCATCAATATTGAGGCTGATCTCTGTTTCTGTACCAAAGACAGCTTGCTCAAAACTTATTTCTAGGTTGGCCTCAATGTCGCGACCACGAGACTGACGAGATTGCCTTTGGTTGCCGCCACCAAAAAAACTACCAAAGATATCGCCCAGTCCTAGATCGCCAAAATCAAAGTTAATATTCTGACCTTGACCGCTGAAACCCTCGAAAGGGTTACCGCCGCCAGAAGCACCGCCAACTCCAGCATGACCGAATTGGTCGTAGCGTTGACGTTTCCCGGAGTCTTTTAGAACTTCATAGGCTTCATTTATCTCTTTAAACTTCGACTCGTCACCACCCTCTTTGTCTGGGTGGTGTTGCACGGCAAGTCGGCGGAAGGCTTTTTTGAGCTCATCCGCACTTGCACCCTTGCCTACTCCTAAAACTTCATAGTAATCACGCTTCGCCATTGTGTAGTCTTTCTATGATACCTTGCTCGCACATTTCTTGTGCTTGTAATGCGTCCTGTGGAGATATTCCATATCTTTGAGATATGTCTTCAAGTATATCTTCATGATCTATATTTTCAAGAAATCCCTGAGACACTTCATAGGTGTCACCTAGAATAAGCCACTCGAGTGAACCCCTCAGCATTCGATCGTTTGCAGCTTCAAAAATTGCAATCTTGGTAAAGGCGTCCTTACTTACTCTTTTCTCAGGTAGACTCATATTACTTCTTGTCGTCGACGACTTCACCTTCTACGGTGTCGTCTTTATCTTTTGTATCTGCGTCTGAAACATTTGCATCATCTGCTGGCTTTTCGCTATCAGCTTGCTCGTACATCTTGGCGCCAATTGGCATTATTTTGTCTTGCAATTCCTTAGCTGCTGACTCAAGTGCGTCTTTGTCTGCATTTTCGTCTTTGGCGGCTTCTTGAGCAGCTTTGGCGGCTTCATCAAACACCTTAACATCTTCTTCAGATAATTTTTCTTTATAGTCTGACTTCATTTTCTCTGCCTGGTAAATTGTGTTGTCTAAGTTGTTCCGCGCGTCAACTGCTTCACGTTTTTTCTTATCTTCATCGGCATTAGCTTCAGCTTCTTTCGCCATTTTCTCTACTTCTTCTTTAGACAGGCCACTGCTGTTCTGGATAGTGATGCTTTGCTCTTTACCAGAGCCCTTGTCTTTTGCGGTGACGTTCAAGATACCATTTGCATCAATGTTGAATGTTACTTCAATTTGCGGCACGCCTCGTGGGGCCGACGGGATACCATCAAGCACAAATCGTCCTAATGATTTGTTGTCGGCGACCATTTCACGCTCACCTTGCACCACATGAATCTCTACCTGTGGCTGATTATCGGCAGCGGTACTGAACACTTCACTCTTGCTTGTAGGAATAGTGGTGTTTCGTTCAATAAGCTTGGTTGATACGCTTCCAAGCGTTTCAATACCAAGTGATAGTGGCGTCACATCAAGTAATAGCACGTCTTTTACGTCACCCTGCAATACACCACCCTGAATGGCAGCACCAATCGCGACAACCTCGTCTGGGTTTACGCCTTTCATTGGATCTTTACCAAATATCTTTTTAACCTTTTCTTGTACAGCAGGCATACGTGTCATACCACCAACGAGTACTACCGCGTCAATCTCGCTTGCTTTAATCCCTGCGTCTTTCAGTGCTTTTTCACATGGAGCGGCTGTTTTATCAATAAGATCACCCACGAGCTGCTCTAGCTTAGCCCGTGTTAGCTTGTGTTCAAAATGCTTCGGGCCATCTGCATCTGCTGTTAGAAATGGCAAGTTAACATCTACTTCATTAGTTGTACTCAGTTCAATCTTTGCTTTTTCTGCTTCATCACGCAGCCGCTGCATTGCTGCTTTGTCGTTACTGATGTCGATCCCGTGCTCTTTTTTAAACTCATCAGCAAAGTAATTAATAACCACTCGGTCAAAGTCGGCGCCGCCAAGGTGAGTATCGCCATTTGTAGACTTCACTTCAAAAACACCATCGCCGAGCTCGAGAATTGATACGTCAAACGTACCACCACCCAAGTCATATACAGCAATCTTTTCATCTTTTTTGCTGGCTTTGTCTAGACCATACGCAAGGGCTGCTGCGGTTGGTTCGTTGATAATACGCTTAACTTCTAAACCGGCAATCTTACCGGCGTCTTTCGTAGCTTGGCGCTGCGAGTCGTCAAAATATGCAGGAACAGTAATGACTGCTTCTGTTACTTTGTCTCCTAAGAAGCTCTCGGCGTCTGCCTTGAGCTTACCAAGGATCATTGCGCTCACTTCTTCTGGGCTGTATTCTTTGTCGCCCATTTTAACCTTAACACCCTGGCCAGACTTTATAATCTCATAACCCATAAGCTTGAGATCGCGCTGCACTTCTTTATCGTTGAAGTTTCGTCCAATAAGGCGCTTTACTTCGTATATGGTGTTTGCTGAGTTTGTGACCTGCTGGCGCCGTGCAACCTGACCAACAAGCCGCTCACCGTTCTTATTAACTGCAACAACTGATGGTGTTGTGCGGTTTCCTTCTGAGTTCGCGATAATTTCAGCTTTCCCAGCTTGCATAACTGCCATTGCTGAGTTTGTTGTTCCTAAATCGATTCCTATAATTTTTCCCATTTTATAAATCCTCCTGTTTCGCAAGTAGCCCTGCTTGGTTTAAATGTAGTTCGTACATAGCTAATAGTGTGGTTAATTCCTGCGGAGTAATAACACTTGACGGATCGCCCATCTCCTCCTCACCGAAAATACGTGGATAATGCTTTTCAATAAACTGACCTCTTGCCTCGCCTAAGCGTTCGACCTTATCTGGGTTAGTTTCCTTCTGCACTGGTTCAAATTCACTCATAATTAATTCTCCTTCGTTTCTTCAGATTCATTTGAAATATCCTGCGTTTTCACACGTACCATTGCGTGCCTAATTACTGTGTCGCCAAGTATATAGCCTGGCTGCAACTCTTCACTGACTATTTCGGTGGATCCCGTGCCTTCTTCCATGCTCACTGCTTCATGGAGATCTGGGTTAAATTCAGTTCCAACCGTCTCGATTCGGGCAACTCCCATATCGCCGAGTGTCTTTTCGAATTGCTTCACGACACCTTGCACGCCTTTAATGTAATCATTAGATTCTAACTCTTTTGGTACGTGTTTCAGTGCACGTTCAAAATTATCAACAACTGGTAGTAGATCCTGCACAACCCCTGACTTCACGACACCGCGAAGTGCCGCTATCTGGTCATCATGCCTACGCCGTATATTTGCACTGTCTGCACGCTCTCTTTGTAGCGCTTCGGTAAGATCAGCAACCTGCTGCTGAAGATCGTCAATATTATCTTTCTTTTTACTCATGTAGGGTCTCCTCTAATGCTTCTCCGGCATGGCGCACAAGACCCATTACTTCGCGGTATTGCTGCCGTGTTGGACCAAGCACTCCAATGTAGCTTCTGTCAGAATATGGGCTCCTGAATCTACTTATTATTAATGTGGCATGCGCACTTCTGCCAATTGGATTTTCTGAACCAATGTAAACGCTGAGTGGCTCGTTTGGAGCGGTTTCACGTAGCCATGGCTCTAAATTGTCCAGCAACCTCGCAACTTGCTGGACTTGGGCTCCGCCTATAAACTCTGGTTGGCCAAAAAGGTTCGATAAGCCGCTCATATATAGCTGATTACCTATGGTGGCAATACCTAAATTGTGCGTAAGCTCAACAAGTGTATCAACGGCGTTTCGTATTGTTCGCTCTGGCACTCCTCCATCTTGTACACGGGCACTCAGCGCTCTCTCGGCGCGACGCTCATGTGTGTGTTTGCTTTGCCCTGCTATTTCGTTTACATAAAAACGATAGCCTCTGTCAGTAGGTATTCTACCGGCGCTTGTGTGAGGCTGTGTTATGAGCCCTAAGCGCTCAAGTTCAACCATTTCTGCACGAACCGTTGCAGACGATACCTTAAATACTTTTGCAAGCAAGCTTGAACCTACCGGACTCGCGACTTCCGCGTATTGCTCAACTATAGCTCGTAATATATTCGTTTGTCGTTCTGTCATGTTCGCACTCGCATTGGCTAAGTGCCAATACTACAATTGTAGATTTTTGGCACTCATAAGTCAAGAGTGCTAGTTATGTATAAATTGCTTTGTTTGGATATAGAGCGTATGGGCAAGTTGTCTACCAGCCGCCTGTTCTGCTTTCGCTGCAGTATCACTCCCCACCATCGCTTGGACTTTCTGTGCAGATATTTGTACATCTTCGCTAATTAAGAAGTATAGGTTCTTGCTTTGCGCTGCATGCTCAAAAATAGTCATCGCTGTATACATACGATTCATGAGTTCAGTTTCTGACATCTCGCCACGCGTTTGTATCCGATGCTGCCATTCTTCAAAATTTGGTGGAAGCATAACTATCGGTAATGTATCGGGTTTTGCATCAATTACATTTTGGATTCCACCAATGTCTATATCAGTTATGGCTATTTTCTGCTCCTCTGCAGCCTGTCGAATTTCTTGCATACTCATACCGGATACTTGCTGGTCGTGTATAACTTCTGCCTCAAGGTAATCCCCTGCCTGTAAACCATTCAAAAAATCACTTTCGGATTTGAACCAATACTCAACGCCATCTTGCTCCATGACACCATCGTTCATTCGCGGTTTACGCGTTGTATCTGACACGATAAAGTGATATTCACCCGTCTTCTCGAGCTCACGAATAAGCGTGTTACGGCCCGTTGAACTCGCGCCAGTCAGTAAAACGAGCTGTGTCTTTGCTAACATATCTTTATTTTCATCAGAAATGCGGTATTGAGATAGAATTTCCTCAAACTTTTCTTGTTGATGCAGTATATTAACCATAGTACATTATTAACAGATTTAAGAGGCTAACACCATGCGAAAAGCTCCCGAGTTTGTACTCCCAGACCAAGACGGCAACAATAAATCGCTAAAAGATTATGCAGATAAATGGCTCGTCTTATACTTCTACCCAAAAGATGACACACCAGGATGCACCCAAGAAGCTTGTAGTTTTCGTGACTCCAGAGAAATTATTGGACAGTTCGGTAACGCTGAAGTTGTTGGCGTTAGTAAAGACTCAGTAAAAAGTCATCGAAAATTCTTTGATAAGCACAAGTTGAACTTTACACTTTTAAGTGATGAATCGACAGAAATGATCAAAGCATACGGTGCGTGGCAAGAGAAAAGTATGTTCGGTAAAAGCTACATGGGGATTGCGAGGACTACTTTTATTATCGATCCGCAAGGCATTATTGTGAAGGAATACCCTAAAGTTAGCCCCAAAGATCATGCAGGTCAAATCATTAAAGATTTGCGCGACCTCCAGGCAGCCTGATTTTTAAAGATTTTGCTTCCTGACTTACAGGAGGTGCAGGTTTCATATTCTCCTCAGCTCTATGACTCTTTTTGTCTTGGCCATGAGTTTTTACAGTAGTGGTATATGGACCCGTCGAACTTGGAGTGTCATCAGTAGATGAAGCATTAGGTGCAAACGACGCTAATTCAAAAAGCGGTACGTTATGCTCATGCGTACTTCCTTCTAAATAATTCGTTGTATTATTTGAGTCAGCGCTTATTTTTTCGCCAACAATAGCCCGTCTGTCACTCGCCTGGCTCATACCTCGCAATACAAGTGCTGTAAATAGAATTAAACCAACCGCAATTATACCGGCTCGAACAATTCTTCCAGCTGTATTCGTGTTTTGTTTGATGCTCATAATCTACTCCGCTATTACTCGTAAGGTTTTCATAGTACTAGGTGGAGCTCATGTGTGATGTAGGTTTTCTATCGTTTATACTAGTCGCGTTTTAACATTACGGTAAACGCTTCTGCTGGTATATCAACTTTTCCAAAGCGCTTCATGCGTTCTTTACCTTTTTTTTGTTTCTCAAGTAGCTTCTTGCGCCTGGTAACATCACCGCCGTACAGTTTAGCGGTAACGTCTTTTCGGTATCCACTCAGGTCTTCACGGGCAACAAACTTACCACCAATTCCAGCTTGTAAACTAACCTGGAAATTTTGTTTTGGAATAACTTCCTTGAGTTTTTTCACCGTTTCGCGACCCAAACTTTGTGATTCACTTCGATGCACCATAATACTAAGAGCATCAACACGCTCTCCTGCAATATAAAAGTCTAATTTCACAAGATCTTGCGTACGATAATTATCGAGCTCGTAGTTGAACGAACCGTATCCGGAAGTCACGCTTTTTAGTTGATCGTAAAAATCCGTAAGTAGATTTGCCAGTGGCGCTTCAAAACTTATGAGTGCTAGTTGCGCATCAACAAAACTCAAGTTTTTTTGAATACCGCGCTTTGAGATAATGAGCTGAATCACTGCACCAACGTACTCTTTTGGCACGACCACCTCACCCTTAATCCAAGGTTCTTTAATTTCTGCGATGTTAGTTGGGTCCGGCAAGTCAGCAGCTGAGCGAATTGCTGTTTCTTCACCGTTTTGCATAATAATCTCATAATCAGTTGACGGGTTTGTTACAACGAGCGTTAGGTCGTATTCTCTTTCGAGTCGCTCACGAACAATATCCATATGGAGTAGCCCCAAAAATCCTATACGAACGCCGAACCCAAGAACAGGCGAATTTTCTGGCTCAAACTGCAACGCGGAGTCACTCAAGCTTAGCTTGTCTACTGCATCTTTTAATAACAAGTAGTTCTCGTTACTGTCCGGAAAGAACCCTGCATATACAAACGGCTTGACGTCTTTGTAGCCCGGCAGAGGATCAGTGGCGGGTTTACTGAGCAATGTGACCGTGTCACCTACTTTTGCCTCACGTGTACTACGAAGGTTTGTGACAATATAGCCAATTTCTCCCGTTTGTAGTGCAGGCAGCGGAGATAGCTCTGGCTGAAGCGAGCCGACTTCGAGAGCTATTCCCTGTGCGCCCGTCGCAACCATTTTGATTTGGGTGTTTTTCGTAATTGCGCCATCAAACACACGAACATACAAAATCACACCTCGATAATCGTCATAGTAGCTGTCAAATATAAGTGCGCGTGTTGCTTCGTGATCACCACCGTTGGGCGGAGGGACTTGCTCTACCACTTGGTCGAGAACCGCCGGAACACCCTCACCAGTTTTAGCTGAGATTTGTAATATGTCATCTGTGCTACAACCGAGCAGGCTAATAATCTCAGCACTGACCCGCGGCACATCTGCTGCAGGTAAGTCGATTTTGTTCAGTACAGGGATAATCTTTAAGTCTGCTGCCATAGCGAGGTACACGTTAGCGAGTGTCTGTGCTTGAATACCTTGGCTTGCGTCTACTACCAATATTGCACCCTCGCAAGCCTCGAGACTGCGCGAAACCTCATAACTAAAATCTACGTGCCCAGGGGTGTCAATAAGATTTAGTTCAAAATCTTTATATTTCATGCGTACCGGGGCGAGCTTAATAGTGATGCCTTTTTCACGTTCGAGGTCCATGCGGTCAAGTAGCTGCTCTTTCATGTCGCGCTTCTGAATAGTGCCTGTCATTTCTAATAGCCTGTCGGCAAGCGTTGACTTGCCGTGATCGATATGAGCTATTATGCAAAAATTTCGTATGTGTGACTGATCCATTGAAGAGACATTATAACAGAATAACAGAGGTAATTTAAGTACGGTTCGTTTACTGTACTTTCACGGGCTTTAATATAATCTGCTTGAGCTTCTGTACGACTGGTCGTGGCTCTTCAAGCCCAAGCACAATCGACACCAGCACGTGTGTCCCGAGTACTGCTGCAGCAATTGCACTCAGCTTGAAACCGAGTGTCACAAGTCCTGTATCGGCAGCTTGAAGTGGGAAGATGACAAGCATTCCATATGCTGCAAGTACACTAAACCCAGTTACTGAAACTATCTTCACGATACTCGACCAAAATGCCACATTAAAGAAATGACTATCCTTGAAAAGGATGACTAATCCAAGGGCAGTAACCTCAAACCCTGCTGTAATCGACTGAGCCAAGGCTAGTCCTGATATACCGTATGAAGACGGTTTTGCAAGCGTAAAAGCAAGAAAAATATTAAGCGCAATCGCAAAAATCGAAACATACAATGGCGTCTTTGAGTCTTTATGAGCGTAAAAATATCTCGACAACATACTGTACACAATTCTGAAGAAAATAGAGGCTGTCAAGAAACCAAAAATTAATGCAACCTGAGGCGCATTATCACCAAAAATTAAGCGAGCCAAATAGCCTCTTGCGAAGTAACTGACAACAATAACAGGCATGGTCATCCAGATCATAGCTTTAAGAATTCTTAAGAAATCCCTCTGAAATAGATCTGGACGATTTTGCGACAATCGCTCAGTAAGTCTTGGAAACGCAGCGATTGCAATAGCATTACCAAGTAACATAATTGGAACGTTTTGTAGTGTCAGGGCAAAGTTATAAAAACTGACTGGCCCTGTACCAAGTGCTTGTGCACGGTTAACCTCGACGATACTATTAACTTGGTCGATACCTTGGTCCAATGATCGTGGCGGTAGCTGGCCAAGCATTTCACGAAAATTAGGGTTCTTCCACTTAATTTTTGCATGATATTTGAAGCCCAAACCAGAAAGCCCAAGTAGCGCCACAAAGAACTGGAGCAGACCACCTATGAGCGCACCGAGCCCAAGTCCGACTATTCCAACATTGTCTCTAAATACGTAAATGCTACATATGATTGCAATGTTATAAAACAGCGGTGCAATTGCATAAAAAAAGAATCTACCAAAAGTTTGCTGTACGCTTGTCAATATTCCAGACAGTGTAAACAACAGGGGGTTAAACGCTATTAAACGAGTGATTGTTATAGCTTGGGTTAGATTTTCGGAGGGGAGATTTGGTGCCAGTGCGCGTATAAGTGGTTCAGCAAAAACAAATATTATGAACCCTATAATCGCCATAGCAATTGCCAGAACATTCAAGAGGCTACTTGCAAGTTGCCATACACCTTTTCGATCACCTACCTGCAACCTATCAGTTAAAAACGGAATAAATGCGACACCAAGTGCACCTGCGGAGATGGTATAAAAGAAAAAATCTGGAACCTGAAATGCGACGAAGAATGCATCTGAAGAACCTGGGTCAACTATTGTGAAATTTGTACTGATAAGACGATTTCTTAAGAAACCTAAAACCTGACCTATCAAGGTCACGCCAATTAGAAGCGAAGCTGCACCGCCAAGTGAGATACGCGCATTTGCTCGTCTGAATTTATACTTCATTTATGCCTATTATAGGCTTTTGAGTTGCACAAAAACAGGGTAAAAGAGTACAATTTTTATTTCGTTGTTTCTCGTAAAACGATATTAACGTATCGACTAGTATAAAGCTGCGGCTTTGGGCAAAACAGATCCGTTTAGAATATCTATGACTTCTTCAGCTTCAACGGTTTCTTTCTTGAGTAAGGCATCTTTGAGTTCTTCTAGCTTCGGCTTGTTGGCCTTGATTACTGCCCTTGCACGCTCAGCAGCCTCGGTAATAAGTGCTTCAACTTCATCGTCAATAATCTTTGCTGTCTCTTCAGAATAGTGACGCTCGTGCATCATTCGCTCCATCATAATGCCTTCTTCGCTCTTGAATACTTGGTCACGAAGCTTTTTACCCATGCCTTGGTTCATGATCATTTCACGGGCAAGTTCTGCTGCCTTTTGTAAATCTGAGCCAGCGCCAGTTGTAACGCGTTCAGAGCCATACATAACTTCTTCTGCGATACGACCACCGAGCATTCTTGCAAGCACATCTTTGTACTCGATAATGCTGTGGTAACTTTTATCTTCGGGAGGTATAAACCAAGTTACTCCACCAGTACCACCCCTTGGGATGATCGTAACTTTATGCACCATATCACTGTCTGGCAATACGTGACCCACAATTGCATGCCCAGCTTCATGATAGGCAGTGAGCTCAATCTCTTTTTTGTTCATGATCTTACTCTTACGCTCAGGGCCAATCGCGACACGCTCAAACGCTTCGGTGATGTCAGCTTGTTGTATAACTTTGCGGTTATTTCTTGCAGCAATAATTGCAGATTCGTTTGCAATGTTCTGTAAATCTGCACCTGAAGAACCAGCTGTTTTAGCTGCAAGTGCATCGATGTCTACTTTTTCATCTACGGGTTTTTTCTCAAAGTGGACGTGAAGGATTTTTTCTCGGTCCTTACGGTCGGGTAAACCGATGTTAACTCTACGGTCGAATCGACCTGGTCGTAGTAGCGCTGGATCAAGCACATCGGCACGGTTTGTGGCAGCAAGCACGATGACATTAGCTCCCTGTTCAAAACCATCCATTTCCACAAGAATTTGGTTAAGTGTTTGCTCACGTTCATCATGACCACCGCCCATACCAGACCCACGACGGCGACCAACTGCATCTATTTCATCTACGAAAATAATACACGGTGCATTTTTCTTGGCTTTCGAAAATAAGTCTCGGACACGAGATGCACCGACACCAACAAACATTTCAACGAACTCCGAACCAGAAATACTAAAGAACGGCACATCTGCCTCGCCTGCAACGGCACGAGCAAGCATCGTCTTACCTGTTCCAGGAGGGCCTACAAGAAGTACACCTTTCGGGATACGGGCACCGACTGATTCAAATTTCTTAGGGAATTTTAGGAACTCAACGACTTCTTCAAGGTCTTGCTTTGCCTCATCTGAGCCAGCAACATTCGCGAATGTTACTTTGTCTTTTTCGTTCCCATACAGCCGTGCCTTACTCTTACCGAAGCTCATCGCCTGGTTTCCTTGGCCCTGTGCACTCCTAAGCATGAAGAATAAGATAAATCCAATGATAATTACCGGTAGTAGAGATATCGCAATATCACCAAATCCAATCCCCGATGGTGTCTCTTCGACATTCACCGAAACATCGCGGTTTGTAAGCCCTTGTTCATATATGCTAGACCCCGCCTCTTTGCGTGAGCGCTGAGTAGGGTTTTCTTCACCCTCGGGTACAATCGCAAGTTCATTACCTGTTATTTCTATACGGTCAATGTCACCCGCATTTGCTCGCGTTATAACTTGTGAAAAAGGAACTTCTTCTAGTTCTGATGGTCTGTTGTACGCAGAAAAAGCGATGAGTCCAAAAAGCACAACAAGTGCCATGAATCCAGCGTTTTTAAAGTTGCGCTTGTTATTTGGTGATCCCCCACCTGGTGCATTACGAAAAGGTTTTTTATCCATACCAAATTTATTATACAGAGCTAAATGCTTGAATGCTAGCGGTCAGTACGCGTGAGTGCCAAATATTTCTCACCTACCTCTATAAAAACATCCTTTATTATGTTAAATTTTTTATCAAATGATGCTGTTTTTGACTTCACAACGAGTATTTCTATCTGCTTTTTATGCATATTCGTAATCTGGTTTCTAGCAAGCCATAAAATGATTAACTCACAGGCTATGGTGTGTGGCAACATGATCAATTTATACCTGTTAATTTTATTACCTTGTGACACCATTTGCAGCAAAGAAACTACTTCAGTATCAATCGCGTCATTAGTGGCCCGTAGATCATGCAGCATAGATAACAGGTCTTTTCTGTCATGTTGCGTCAGCCTCGGTACAATATTCGCACGAATATAGTTCCTGAGGTATGACGTGTCAACATTGGTGCTATCTTCACGCCACATAAGCTGATGGCGCTTCGCGTGCAAAAGGATTTGACGCTTAGAAAACTGTAGCAATGGCCTGGCAAGGTTCTCCGTAGAGCGCAAGGATGTCAGCCCTTTTCTCCCAGTACCGCGAACAATATTAATACAGACTGTTTCAATGACGTCGTCTTGGTGGTGTGCAGTCAGTATTCGATCAGCGCCATGCTTCTTTTTCATATCGTTTAAAAACGCATAGCGTGCATTCCGTGCGCTTTCTTCGCTTGCACTGGCCCCCAAATTACCCTTGCGAATCTCAGCATCTAAATTATTTTTTTTAGCAAGGCTTTCAACGAAGTGAGCATCTTCTGCTGAGTCTTTTCGAATTCCATGATCAAAGTGCGCAACCACAAACACATAGTCACCAGCTTGATTATTTGATTGAAATTGTTGCACAAGCATATGCAAGAGTACGATAGAATCCACGCCACCAGATACAGCAACAATGTATTTTCCTGGCTTAAGTACAACTTTCATTACACAATAGTATCAGTTAGGAGTGCTCCATCCAGGCGAATTATATTATTGTAATCTTATCAAAATCATTTGCGGACGCAGTGATTCTACTTATGGCACGGCTTCTACGTACCGACTCATAGCTAAAAAGCCCTGGCTCGCCAATAGAAAATGTACCCACTGATGGGCTGGCTTTATGTATAAATTCAATATGTATTCTGTTACCGGTTTGTACAACCTGCTTTAAACCCGAAACTGATAGTACAAGGGCCTCTTCAGTGATTTCAGTACCGAAGTGTTCTCTTGCGCACGTGGTAACGCGTTCGTTTTCAGTAAACAGCTGTCCAAGTGACAAAACCACAAAACCACTACGCTGTTGGGTAATTGCTGTTTTTATTCTGTCGATAGTACATTCTGGACTTTTGGGCGTAAAAATACCCGCATCATGGCGGGCTACAATTTCTGGGACATCTAGTGATTGATTTGTCATACTAGAACTTAAGTATAAGACGAATGCCAAACTACCACAACAGGTGACTAGTCAGAAGACCAAAAACATGCTATATTTTCCCCTGTTCTTAACGAATCCAAAATTGCAATCCAAGGAGCTGAAAGCGACTGAATGCGATTTTGAGAGGAGCTGGCTTGGTGGGATAATCAACAGTGTCGAGCAAATTTATTTTGTCGACAGTGTGGTTATCCCACTATCACACAGCGACGAGGCGGCATAGCTCAGCTGGTTAGAGCGCAGGACTCATAAGCCTGAGGTCGGTGGTTCAAGTCCACCTGCCGCTACCAAGTGAAAAATAGAGTACTCTCGAAAAGAGAGTATTTTTATTTACACCTAATACGTCGAGGGCTTGAACCTTGGTCAAGAATACTCACTGAGTATTTGAGTTTTCCCTGCTTGGTCGAGACCTGAACGCATCCAAGTCGAGCATATTTAGTACATGTCCACCTGCCGCTACCAAGACAGAATCCTCCTACATGAAGCCAGCGTCTAAATGCGAGTTCTTGAGAGTAGTACAGAATTCAGTACGACTGAAAGCGAACTAAATGCCATTGCGAGCCCTGCTAGTGCTGGATTGAGAGTTAAGCCGGCACTAGCAAACACGCCAGCCGCAACTGGTATGGCAGAGGTGTTGTAGGCAAATGCCCAAAATAAGTTTTGTCGAATCTTACGGAACGTCTTATTGCTAAGTACAAGCGCACGCGGCACATCACGAACGTCACTTTTAACGAGTACGATGTCGCCCGATTCAGCAGCAACATCAGTACCGCTCCCCATCGCGATGCCGACATCTGCGGCTGCGAGCGCTGGCGCATCGTTTATGCCATCGCCTACAAACGCAACCTTACCGCTTGCCTGCAGTTCTGTGACTTTAGCGAGTTTATCCTGTGGTAGAACTTCGGCAATTACCTCAGTAATACCGACTTGCTTTGCGATTGCCTCGGCAGTTGCTTTATTGTCGCCAGTAAGCATTATTGGTTCCAGACCCATT
The DNA here is from genome assembly GCA_041744275.1 of Saccharimonadales bacterium (SeqCode). Classification (GTDB taxonomy): domain Bacteria; phylum Patescibacteriota; class Saccharimonadia; order Saccharimonadales; family JBGTLD01; genus JBGTLD01. The sequence continues at coordinate 67,852 of JBGTLD010000013.1, forward strand.
TTTCGTAGGCGTTCAATCGCCGCCTTAGCGTGTGTTTTAGGCTCATCGGCAATAGCGATAATGCCGATTACCTTTCCTGCTGATTCAACTGCAACGACAGTCTTGCCTTGCTTTTGGAGCTTTGAAAAGTCGTCGCCATATGGATTGTCGTGCCTCGGCTTACCGACATAGATTTCCTTACTAGCAAGCTTAGCCGAAACGCCATTACCTTCAATTGCCTTAAACTGCGTTACCCGAGAAACAGAAAGCTTCTGCTGCTTGGCTTTTTTCAATATGGCACTTGCCAGTGGATGCTCAGAAGACTGCTCTGCTGCAGCTGCGACTTCTAGCGTTTTTTTGTCGCCGATAATATCCGTAACTACCGGACTACCTATCGTGAGTGTGCCAGTTTTATCGAACACAACGTAGCGAATGCCGCGGGCTGACTCTAGCACCTTGCCGCTCTTAATAAGTACGCCCATTTTTGCGCCCAGACTAGTGCCGACCATTAGGGCGGTAGGGGTAGCAATACCAAGTGCGCACGGACAAGCAATGATAACAACACCAATTGCATACAGTAGGCTGGCCGTGAAGGCTTCACCAATTAACACAAACCAAACATTAAACGTCAGTATTGCCAAGATAATAACCAGTGGCACAAAATAAGATGAAACTTGATCTGCAACACGCTGAATAGGCGCCTTGGTGGTTTGAGCACGACGGACCATCTCAACGATTTGTGCCAGCATCGTATCGGAGCCTATCTTAGTAGCCTCGTAGACAAGCGTTCCGTTGGTGTTAACTGTAGCTCCGATAACATTGTCCCCAACGCGCTTCTTCACTGGCACGCTCTCGCCGGTTATCATCGATTCGTCTACCCGTGATTCGCCTTCGATCACCTTGCCGTCAACTGCCAAGCGCTCACCAGGCCGAACCTTGATTGTGTCGCCAACATTCACATCGGTGATTGCAATCTTCTTTTCTTCGCCATCAATAATCACCACGACTTCTTGAGGTTGCAAGTTTAGCAGCGATTCAATTGCTTTAGATGCTCGACCCTTGCTGATTTCCTCGAGTAATTGCCCAAGTAATATGAAAAATATTAGAAAAGCTGCAATTTCAAAGTAGACTGCAAGCCCAGCCACCAGGGCGTACAAACTATATGTGTATGCCGTAAGTGTACCAAGCGATATGAGTGTGTCCATATTGGCATTACGGTTCTTGAACGCAGCCCAGGCGCTCTTGTGAAACCTTAGCCCAGTACCAAATACAACTGGAGTCGATAGCGCCCACATAGTATAACCGTGTCCCGGTAGCGTACCACCGAGCATTTCGAATAGCATCGGCACGCTCAATACAAAACTAATTAAGGTTAGATATTTTAACTTCATTTTACGACCACCTTACCGTGGTACATACGCATACCGCACGAATAAGCATATTCGCCGGGTTCAAGCTCTGGCAGCTCAATGATATCTTCACCGTTTAGTTCTAACTTCTTTTGGATTCCAAAATCAGGAAATATGACTTCTTCTAAACAACCCGACGCATCTTTACGTCTAAAGGTGAGTGTTACTGGTTTATGCGCTTGCACAGTGGTTATTTCAGGGTTGTAGCCACCATTTACGGTAATCGATGCGTTCTGAGTATTACCACTCTCAGTAGCGCTACCCTGACTTTCTGAGCGGCCAAAAAACCACCACACAACAAAAGCCATGACGCCACCTGAAATAAGTATCGAGAGTAAAGATATTAGCATTAGTTGTGCATTCCTCCGTCCATGTGATCGCCAGAATCATTTTTCATTCCGCCCATATACCCCCACTCTTCGAGCCAGCCATTCATCATATTGGTTTCTTGGCTTTGCGTTCTGATGATATCGTCTGCAAGCCTCCTCATTTCTTCTCGATTAGAACGACTAGCTACAAGCTCAGCCATATCAACAGCGCCCTCATGATGAACGATCATTTCTTCAAGAAACACTTTTTCAAATTCTTCACCATTGAGCCTACTTAATTCATCGGTCATTGATTGGTTATGACTAAGTCCAGCGTCACTAGCCGCAGTATCAGATCGGCCTTGTCCCGCAACCACAAATCCTGCAGCGGTTATTGTAACCCCTATGATTACACCGTATAGACCGTTTAAATATTCCTTCTTCATGTCTTTGCTCCTTCGTTAATTATTCTCACTACTTCTTCTGGCTTTTCCAGTGGAAGCTGATGTGATGCATCGAGTTCAATAAACTGAATGTCCGGGAACTTCCGGCGTAATTGCTGTAAGTCTAGACTTTTAAGTAACGTGTCACGCGATCCATAGACGATTGTCGTCGGTACCTGGATACCCGCGAGCTCTTCAATAACATTTTGGTCGATAATTGTGTTTTGCATGCTTCGTGAGTAAGAGGTCCAGTTGTGATCAAGTGAATCGTGGGCAATCTCTGCCGGGACATCACGTGTTACGAACGGCACTATCGCCTTCATAACAGGCCTCATGTAGCACATCGCCTTGCACATGAGCCATGCTGTCGGCCCAAACATCATGATCTTCGGGGTTATATTCGAATGCTTAATCTCGGACCTAGCTGTTTGCTTGTCTTTGAAGACTGGCATGCTAATCAATATCAATCTACTTACGCTGCCAGGATACATGGTTGCATAGCGCAAGCTCACAATAGAACCCAACGAGTGGCCAACAAGCGTAAACGTGCCAAGCTTAACCTGAGCAAGGCTGCTATGAACGGCTTCGGCATGAGTATCTGCGCTGTAGGTGCTACCAGTTGGCTTAGGAGAATCACCAAACCCCAGTAGATCAAGCGCAATGACACGCCATGTAGCGTTTAGGCACTGCTCAACCTTGCCCCAATATCTATGAGACCCCATAAGCCCGTGCAAGAACACGACTGGTGTGCCACCTCCTGAGTCGGTAAAGTTCAGGGTTTGCGCCGTAGCCATTATTTACTCCTGACGTTATTGAGCTCATACAGCCCGAGCAGCTCATCAATCGCTTTGTCTTGGTTGCCAGACTGAATGTCGGCGGTTACGTGTGTCCGTAGGTGGTTTTCGAGTATTAGCTTATTGAGGGAACTGAGCGAACGCTGAATCGCCAAGCTCTGCGTCAGGATATCCATGCAATATTCACTCGAATCTATCATTTTTTCTAAGCCTTTGAGTTGGCCTTGCAAAATTTTGCTCCGGTGAAGTGCGCGCTTTTGTATAGATTCAATCATACGTAATAGTATACCCCAGTATGGTATTAATATCAACTCATGACTATTTACTTGCATGCAAAAGCCCCCTGGTTTCCCCGGGGGCTTTCTCGCAAACTACTGGCGCATTACCTGGTTACAATTATGATTGATTTACCAGCTATGCGTAGCTTCGATCTCTTATTTGTTGACCGCAATGGTCTACGAATATCTTGAATTAACATTATGATCAATCCTTTTTAACTTTTTTGTTTTTTATAGTTCGCGTAATATGTCATCTAGGCCGAGTATGATCTCGTTATTTGTACTGACAAATTCATACGCTAATTCATGCCCGAGTGTTAGCACATCTTTGATTCCTTATTATTTATTTTGATAGTGTTTGTTTTGATGCATCAACAGGAACTATTGTATAGTACTTTTGCTTATTTGTCAATATACTACTTTCGAATGTTTGCTTTAAACTTTGGCTTGTGGTTTAATTCTTGTACAGGTTCTTAACTGTTAGCTAGATAAGTCGATATGTTTCTTGGTTTTTCATGAGCAGGTTCGGTCGAAGAAGCAGAACAAGTAAGGGGTCGAGCCTGATCGTTAATAATCAAGGAACTTATCAATGTACAAATTATTTGTAGGTGGTTTGCCATTCTCAACATCAGACGATGAACTAGCAGAAGCTTTTGCTGTTCATGGTACTGTTGCAAGTGCTAAAGTTATCACTGACCGTGAAACTGGACGCAGCAAAGGTTTCGGATTCGTAGAATTCGAAAACGATGAAGAAGGCAAAGCAGCCGAAAAAGCTCTCAACAATGCAGAGCTTGGTGGCCGCACAATCACAGTCAACGAAGCACGTCCTAAAGAAGATCGACCTCGTCGAGACTTCAATGGTGGCGGTGGCAACGGTGGCGGTGGTGGTGGCGGTTCATTCCGACAACGCAGCTGGTAATTTCATTACCTGCTAACGCATAAAAACACTCTCACTTGTGGGAGTGTTTTTATTTTATGCCGTACACTACTAGGGTATGAAAGAACAAAAAAGACGGCTTGGTTTTATACTAATTCTCAGTTTTATAGCTATCGGGAACTTTCTCGTTACAAGAACACCCGAGCAGCCACAACCAAGCCCACAACCAGCAGTCATGGGAGAGTCAGAAGATAGAGACACTCCGCTCGCATCTAACGTACTCCAGCAACTCGAAGTTAAGGGTCGTGCCCCTAAAACAGATTATGCACGGAGTCAGTTCGGCTCAGGATGGGATTCTGCAGGTGGGTGTAATGTTCGTAATCTTATACTAGCTCGTGACATGACAGACGTAGTGACACGGTCAGAAACCGATTGTAGAGTTGTTTCTGGCACACTTAATGACCCTTATACAGGTAAGGCTATCGCCTTTGTGAGCGGAGCCAACACAAGTACAGACGTACAGATTGATCACGTTGTTGCGCTATCCGATGCGTGGCAAAAAGGAGCGCAGCAAATTGGCGAGATAGAACGCCAAAGATTCTCAAACGACCCACTCAACTTGCTTGCGGTAGAAGGCGCTGCGAATCAGCAAAAAGGCGATGGAGACGCCGCTACATGGCTGCCGCCAAATCGTGTATACAGGTGCATGTACGTAGCCCGGCAAATTGCTGTAAAAAAACGCTATACCTTGTGGGTTACACCTGCAGAAAAAGACGCCATGAGCCGAGTACTACAAACGTGCCCTGAACAGCAATTGCCTCGGACTGGAACTATTTTATAACGTGAAGTAATTGCCGACACTGCATGTTCTATGCATAATGCTCGCATGGTGTCATTCAAAAAGAAACTACACGTATCGTGGCATGTTGCAGTGGCATCATTTGGTGTTGTTTTAGGATGTGCTGCAGCCCCTGCACTTCAGCTCACGAGTGATATCAGTCTACTTTTTATAGGTATAGGCATGCTGCTTGTTGTGTGTAGTAATAGACGCGTAGGGTTTATGATTTTAGCACTCATTGCAGGGAGTCTTATTGGTACATGGCGCGGAAGTAGTAGCTACAGCGAACTTCAAGTTTACAAAGATTTGATAGGTGGACAGCTGTCTGTTACAGGTAAGGTTGCTGAAGATGCAACAATCGGACAACGAGGTGATCAGCGTATACGACTTGAAAATACACGATCAGAAGGCACGACATTACCTGGCAGTATATGGGTTAGTACAATAAAGCCACTCGACATAAAGCGGGGTGATATTATAACGGCGAGCGGCTTACTGGGAGAAGGCTTTGGAACGATAAATGCATCAATGTATCGTGCAAATATTCAGCGTATTGAGCGCCCAAACCCTGGTGATATTGCAAGACAAATACGTGATACCTTTGCGGATGGTGTACGTGTTGGTATTCCCGAACCACAAGCAAGTTTGGGTGTTGGTTATTTAGTTGGCCAGCGCAGTACACTGCCAGAAGACCTTACTGAACAGTTACGTACAGTTGGCCTTACGCATGCAATTGTTGCGAGCGGTTATAACCTAACAATACTTGTGAGCCTTACACGTAGGGTATTTGCGAGGTTTTCTAAATACCTTGCAGCACTGAGTGGCACGGTACTTATTTGGTGTTTTATACTCATCACCGGGTTTAGCCCATCAATGACACGGGCAGGAATTGTATCTGGGCTTGGACTACTTGCTTGGTACTACGGCAGAAGGTCCCACCCTATCGTTATTTTAAGCTTTGCTGCAGCAATCACGGTGTTACTTAACCCCAGTTACGTTTGGGGTGACCTTGGCTGGTTTCTCTCGTTTGCATCATTTGCAGGTATATTACTCATGGCGCCACTATTGCATCACTATTTTTGGGGCAATAAAAAGCCTGGTATCATTCGCCAATTGGTTTTGGAGACAACATCTGCGCAGCTTATCACGATGCCAATTATCCTTTTTGCATTTAACCAGTACTCACCATATGCCTTGCTTGCTAATGTTTTAGCGCTTCCCTTGGTTCCTTTAGCTATGCTTACTACTTTTATTGCAGGTTTGACGGGTCTCTTCGCACCTGTGATTGCACACATTGTAAGTTTTCCAGCAACAATACTACTTAGTTACACGACATCGCTTGTGGAAAAAGTAGCGGCGTTACCGGGAGCCAAAAGTGAAATTTCGTTCTCGGCAGTTCAAGTAATTATAAGTTATGTATTTTTGATAATAGTGCTGTTTTATATATGGCTTAAGACAAAACATAACTTCAGAAAAGACGATAATAATTTATAAATACTTCACATAAGAAAGTTGTTTAGTTTTATATAAATCAGGTGTATTATTCTATTTAATGCTTAAGTTAATGAACTATCTCGTAGCTATCGTTACTTTTTTCCTATCTTTTCAAGGAATGCCCGTTTACGCCCAAGACACGACCCAAAGCGAACCCGAAGTGATTATCTCTGGGATTAAAACAGGTGGCAGCGGCACCACTGACCAAGAGTTTGTTGAACTCTATAATCAATCAGATGTACCTGTGTCGTTAAAAGGCTGGCAAGTGCGATATGCAGCCAAAGATACTACTGGTACGGGAGTCGCGAAGGTCTCTATCCCACTCAACTCAACCTTAAGTATTGAACCTAATTCATATTTTTTAGCAGCAACAAGCTCCTTCGCATCACTCCTCGACCCTCAAACTACTTACACATTGTTTAGTGCAGGCTTTTCAGATACGGCAGGCCATATAATACTCGTAAACGATGTAGGATTGGAAGTTGATCGAATAGGCTGGGGTACAGCAAGCTACCCTTTGATTCAGGCAATACCTAGTGCCCACCTATCCGGCAGCTCAATAAAAAGATGTATTACACCACAAGGCTTATTCTCCGTTTCTCGCAATAATTTTACTGATTTCAGAGTAGTTAACTCACCGTTACTACTACTTCCGGGCCCGCCATGTGTACCCGAAGAAACTATTGAACTACCCGAAAGTCCAGATGTACCAAAAGATGAAGAGCCCGTTATTGAACCCCCTTTGCAGCCTACACTCACCTGTGAAGGTATAGTTTTATCTGAATTATTACCAAACCCAAGCGGCAGCGACACTGGCCGTGAGTTTATAGAGTTACATAACCCGACAAACGAGGTTATAGAGCTTAACGGGTGTTCTTTGCAAACGAGTGCAAACAGTAAAATATATAACTTGGACATACTTTCCATGCAGCCTGGATCATATCTTGCATTTAGTGATACCACGAGTGGCTTAACTCTGCCAAATGCAGCAGGTGGCACTGTATGGTTGCTATCTCCACATGATGAAATAAGCACGGTGACCTACCCTGGCAATATAATCGATGACGTAGCGTGGGCGCTTATATCCGACGTATGGCAAAGTACATTTATACCAACGCCGGGTGATGCAAACATAGCAATGCCACAAAAACCATGTGCAACTGGGCAAGAGCGGAACCCAGAGACAGGCCTTTGCCGTACTATACCCACAGAAACAGTCCTTACTCCATGCCGCGAAGGCCAGGAAAGAAATCCTGAAACGAATCGATGTCGGAATATTATAAGCTTTATGACAAATTTATTTCCCTGTAATGAAGGTCAGGAGCGGAGTCCGGAAACAAATCGATGTCGCGGCGTATCACTTTCAGTAAGTACACTTAACCCTTGTCGACAAGGTCAAATTAGAAACCCAGATACAAATAGGTGTCGGAATGTTCTCGCAGCAACCAACACACTAATACCATGCAAAGTAGGTCAGGAGCGGAGTCCGGAAACAAATCGATGTCGGAATATTGCAAACGCCTCGCTTGCTTCTTGCAAAATTGGCCAAGAACGGAACCCAGATACAAATAGGTGTCGCAAAATACAAGCAGTACAAACGACTGCAAGTGTCATTGTTGAGGACATACCAGCGCCAATAATCCAAAGTAGCCGCAATGCCATTATCGCAATAGCTGCGGTGGTTGGTGGCTTAGGCTATGCTCTATACGAATGGCGCAAAGACGTACAAAACCTTTGGTTTACGCGTAAATCAAATGCCTCTTTTTCAAAAATCGTGAAAAGAAAGTAAGCCTAAGCCGCATGCACTGCGTGCGCACGCATGACTACCTGCCCGAGTAGCGTGGATATATTAGAGAATACAGAATGGGCTGTAACGCTACTTTCAAATTCTGGCCGATATTCCTCTACTCTTAGTTGAGAAAGATACTGCACCGCACTCAAGAACAAACCAAGTTCACCCTTGGCAATCAAGTCTACAAGCATTTCCTTGCCATCTTCTACACCCATTGAGTCAATAAGTTCTAGTAATTTTTTTGTTATCTGTGGAGTTAAAATAACCGCGTTGCTTTCATGTTCAGCGTTAGCGACTGCCTCTTCGATGAGTGTCATAATTTCTTCAGAAATCTTAACTGACTCTTCGAGCTGCTCAAATATAGCAGTGTCTTCACGCTCTTTTACGGACACTATTGCCTCGGCCAGTATGGTTAGTAGCTCTGCGTACTGGGGTTCAGACTCTACATTATTGCCTAATGCATCTTCTGGGTTTTCAGTTGCATTGTACTCCAGCAAAAACTCTTCAAATGACTCTGTAGTTTGCTCTGGTGATAGCAACAAAAACTCTATCGGCAACTCCTGTAAGCTGATGTGTTCTTGAGTGCTATCTTCAGTCTCAACTTCATCGAACAATAGTTGTTGTATACTCTCTACTTCTTCTGCGTATAAAGAAACATCAATGGTGTCGGATTCGCCTTCAGGTGCAAGCTGTTCAAGCAGATCAACAGCAGGAGAATGCTCTTCTTCGTCACCGGTGATCTCAATAAAATCATCAAGCTCATCACCAACTAACTCCGTTGGTTCCACGGCTATAGTGTGGTCAATGCTTGGCTTTTCATCAGACACAACAGTAACTTCGACAGACGGATATCCAGAATCTGTCGACTCAAGTCTTTCAACTTTTTGCGCTACGTGTTCGTTATTATCTACAACTTTTAGTACATCGGTAGTTGGCTGCGGTGTAATATCGACTGAATTTTTGGGTTCACTCTCTGTTTCTAGTGCAGTAACAATAGGTGCTACCTCATGTTGTTTTTTATCAGTGTCGTGTTTTACATTTGCTATGGGTTCTGTAACTACATCAATCTGCTCTTCTGATGTGTCACTTTGACTCATCACTACATCTGGTGCCGGAGAGTCCAAGTACTCTAAGACTTGCTCATCGGAAACATCATATGTGTCGACAACTCCTCCTTCACTCACACTCTCTTCGCGCACTGGCTGGACTTCGACAGTATTGTCATTCTTTATGTTTTTTGCAGGTGCAACTTCTTTTTTAACTGGCTGTGCATTGTTTTCGCTAGGTACGTCCTTTGAAAAGTTTTTGCTACTCCAGTACTCCTGCTTAACGTTTTCATCTTTCACAACGAAAGCCGCAAAAGCCGTCTCAGGACGTACGCCCATAGCAAGTATCATCGCAGCATGGCCACATTTTTTAGCTATGTCGCCCGGATCATGTGAAATGTGCGTCTCGCCACTCTTGTCTGTATAGCTGTATATCGTGGGCTCATCTTGTAAAATGTCATCATTAGGTGCAACTTCAGTACCAAAAAGAACTGGGCCAGCTTGAGGTTGCTCCATTACTTCTATTAAAGTGACGTTGTCCGTTTGTGTATCTAACTCATGCCCCATTTAGCAAGCTCTTCTTTGGCCTTATCAGGATCTGGATTACCCCAAATTTCAGGTACTTCGTCCTTTTGTACCATTTCTGCGAACATCGCCCTAAGAGGATGAGGTGCATTTTCAGGTGTTGGGCAAGTTTTTACACCCTCAGCAATAGAACGTAAGTCACCTTCATGGTTAGGAAGCTTAATGTGGGCATAGTTGTGTAGTATGTATTCAGATTGTTGAAATTCTTCTGGAGATAGTTCACTCATATTTTATTAGTATACAGCATTTTGTACAACTCATTAATGCCCTTTTACAGGATCAGCTGCTCCAAGCGCGTGAGATCGATTCCGATATTCACCAGCCAGATTTCTATGTTCTTAATCCATCCAGTTGCGATGAGCACTCCGGTCGCAATCATGACACCACCCAGTATTTTGCCAAATCGTGGACTCGTAGCCCATTCAAGTCTGCGAGTAACTCGTCTACCGCCATACGCAATCAGCAGTAACACCGCCGAAAGTCCCAGCACATAAAACAATATATATGCGGTACCGAGCGCAAAGTTTACTGGCAATATTGTCGCAACAATAATCCCGTACGTGGGACTACAACTTGTAAACACTGGACCTAACGATGCACCGAGGAGTATGTCCTTTTTATAGCCAGACGATGCACTGGCGTTTTTTGATAATTTTGTAGAAACTTTTTGAATAGACTTTCCTGCAATCATACTCCATAGCGCTGGATACATCATTGAAACACCAACAATGATGATGATAATTCCTGAGAAAGCAAACAAAACACTAGAGGAAATTCCTATAAACGCAGATGTGCCTTTTAAGAGTAGTGTGAATAGAAAAACCGAGACTGCCGTACTGCCAATAATAACAGTGGGTGCAGATTTCTTCTTGTCTGACAGTGAACCAGACACAATAACTGGCAGTAATGGCAAGATACACGGTGAAGCCACCGTAAGAATACCCGCAAGTATCGATACGAGTATAAGATCCATTTCGGTCTTACGTACGCTCTATTCTTGAGACTATGTCAGCAAGGCTTGGACTGAGCACCCATTTCTTAATCAAATTTCCCTCTGCGTCAATTTGTACAAGCGTATGCTGCAAACGAACGTCATATTTTTTCCTTAGATCGAGCTCTGTGTCGTAATTAGCACGTGCAATCACAACATCTGCAGGAATAGAGCCAAGATTTTCTTGTATATCTTTTTCAAGCGAATTACAGGTTATACACCAGTCGGCCTTAAAAAACACAATTCGCGTATCGTCTGCTGCGGCAGTTGCCTCTAAGCTTGCAAGTTCAACGTACGACCCCGGCTGCTCAACTGGTGAAAGCTCTGTGGTTTCTTGCTGGCTAACATCTTGACTGGATGGTTGCGTAACTTGCGCGAGCTCATCATTACTTGATCCACCTGCAATAACTACTGTTCCAATACCGAGCACAATGAGTGCTCCAACTACAATAAATGCTTTATTCATATACTAACCTTTGTTTACAAGGTTAATTATATCATATGTCTTTTTTTATTCTACTTGCAAACTTCTGTTTAAGCTTTAGGAGTTTTGGATTGATAATAACCTGGCAATACCCTTGGGCTGGATTGTTTGCAAAATAATTCTGGTGATACTCTTCTGCGCGGTAAAACTCTTCTAGTAGTGAAAGCTCAGTAACGACTGGGTTATCCCATAATTTTTGAACATTTTGGATAGACTCCTCAGCTGTTTTCTTTTGGTCTTCATTCTCATAAAAAATCACTGACCTATACTGTGGTCCTACGTCGTTGCCTTGCTGGTTGAGCGTCGTTGGATCGTGTAGTGCCCAAAAGATATCCATCACATCTGTGAGCGATATTATAGCCGGGTCAAACGTAACTCGAACAACTTCTGCGTGACCAGTTGCACCACTGCCAACGGCATAGTACTCAGCGTCCTTTGCATCACCACCTGCATAGCCAGAAATTGCACTTTCAATCCCCTCTATTAGATTAAAACCTGCTTCGATGCACCAGAAACATCCGCCGCCAAGAACTATAGATTCCATACCTAAAACTCCTTACGTATCAGTCTTTTCGTTAAAATCTAGTGAAATAGAATTAATGCAGTATCTTTGCCCACCCTTGTCTGCTGGACCGTCGGGAAAAACATGGCCCAAATGAGCTCCGCAATTAGCACAGGTCACTTCCGTTCGTTCCATTCCAAAACTGTCATCGCGGTGCAATTCTACATGTTGCTGGTTTACAGGATCCGTGAAACTCGGCCACCCAGAACCTGATTCAAACTTCGTGTCGCTCGCGAATAACTCGTGACCACATCCAGCGCAGCGATAAATACCGTCTTTATGGTTATCGACAAACTTTCCCGTCCAAGCTGGCTCGGTACCTTGCTCACGCAAGACACGGTATTGCTCGGGGGTTAACTTCTCTTTCCAGTATTCTTCAGGCTTATCTTTAAATGAATTATCTGTCATAGGTACACTATACAGTTAAGTGTGTAAGTTTGTTTGAGTAATAATTCATAGCAACTCAATAATTGTTCAGATAAAACTTACCCTATTTTGGCGTCTGTCACGACACCGTCTTCAATAGAAAAATTGATTCGGCTTTCACTGTAGTCTAGTGTCACCATAAACTCTTCACCGTCACGTGCAGTAATTCTATGTTGATACCCTTCACTCTCAGCCTTTTCAATTGCTTCTTCTTCCGTGAGACCTATATATGACTGAGTATCTATATTACGAGAGTCGTCTTGAGGGCTATTTGGCTCTAATTCAAAAGAATCATCGTTACTTATAGGCGCAGAGTCCGAAACTGGCGCCACTGCTGTTTGTTGAAATAAAAATATACTTAAAAAGAACAGGATTATAATTCCCAATATTACCGAAACGTACGTAAGTGTTTTACTTTGAGTGTGTTGTTTCATATAAGCATTATGACACAACACCCGTTCATTCATAGTCAATATGAAGTGTTCTACGCCTATACTCGCACTCAATACGCAAACTATCTTTTTTGTACTATAAGCTCCGCAATAGTAGGTATTAATGAGACATCGACACCCAGCATATCACCTCTTTGCAGGGGTGTTGAATACCCTACCTCGTCTCTATGTGTGTGCCAATTTTCCCCATATAACTTTCGCAAAAAATGACCTGGCAGCAGCGTTTTTAGGTTTCGTTTTGTCATTTCTTCTTCTGGATTATCATCAGTGTATGCACTCATTACATGAATACCGTTTGGGTTAGTTATAGCCTGAAGATTATCCACAAGCTTCTCTATTTCATCATACCTAATGTAGTGCAGGACCATCTGAGCAATAACAGTGTCGAACGTTTCTTCACGGCTAATACCCTGTGCGCTGTCATTTCTAACTTCTAATCGGTCAGTGAGTTTTGTTTTTTCTGCTGCATCATGCAATATTTCACAGTATTCAGCATCTGGGTCAACTGCTGTGACTTCATGACCAAGGCTCGCAAGATATAAAGCAGTTTGTCCAAGCCCACTTCCAATGTCTAATATGCGTTGTGGCTCTCGACCAATATACGGTATTGCTTCTCTAATGAGCCTACCAGGTGGGTAATGATCAATTTCTGGGATATGGGCATGTATAGCGTTTGGGTAAGACATTGTCGGGACACTCTTCATAAACCTCTCAATATCGGCACTTGGCACATACTCTCTCATATTACTATTATATCACAAATACTACTTGTATGCAATAGTTGCATATTTTTAGTGCATAAATATATTGAGCTTTTTGGCTACGTCGTACTGGAATGTTTCTTTTGTAACATTTTTGATCTCATGAGTCGCATCCGCAATCGAACATATAGTCATACGCCCATTTTTTAAGCAAACCATACTGCCGTAGTCGCTCCTGTCGTATGCTTCCATAGCGGCAACTCCATAGCGCTTTGCTAAAATTCGATCCTCTGAATTTGGACTTCCACCTCTTTGTGTGTGTCCTAGTACAACATTTCTGAGCTCAAACTCTCCTGGCACACGCGACTCTATTTCTTCCATGAGCGCTTCAGATGCACCGCTATAACGAAGCTCGTGTGACTCACCAGTGCCTTTCATTGAACTTTTTTGATCGATCTTGGCACCTTCCGCAATCAATATAATGGTAGAGTAGCTCTGTTCTTCTCTACGCTTACGCATATGCGCAATGAGACCATCTATAGAAAAATCAAATTCTGGCATAAGAATCGCGTTTGCGCCACCAGCAAGGCCACCCGTAAGCGCAATCCAGCCAGCCCCCCTACCCATACACTCGACAATAAATGTGCGCTCATGAGACGATGCAGTGGTATGTATTCTATCAAGCGCCTCAACCACAACATCCACTGCGGAACTAAAACCAAAAGTTTGATCAGTACTAGACAAATCATTATCGATCGTTTTGGGTACTCCAACGATATTCACGCCATATTCTGCAAGCTGAAGTGCAGCACTGAGCGTACCGTCACCGCCGAGAACTATCAGGCCTTCAACGCCAAGATTATCAAGATTGCTTTTTGCTTCCTGAAGTACTTCATCGGGGATTTTGTTATGCTGGCCATCGCCCACCTTGCCTGCAAATCGCCCTTTATTCGCAGTCCGAAGGATCGTACCTCCCTGAAAGCTAATACCTTTAACGTTTGTTTGGTTTAACTCACGGTACATTGGCGGGTTTAGTATACCCTCCCAGCCTTTTTCAAACCCTACAAACTCATATCCTAAAGTGCTACCAAATTTCACGACACTTGCTATGACTGTGTTGAGTCCTGCACAATCACCACCACTATTAAGTATTCCAATTTTTCTTGTCATACATTTACCATATCATTTTAAGTAAATATTTGGATTTTAGTTTACTTAGAAGTTTTAATTATCGCATTACATCTGAAGTCGTAGGTGTCGTAATCTTAAATGTAGAACCCCCTTTCAGTGTAGATATCACTTCTATGCTGCCCTCGTGTAAATCTAATATCTTCTTGGCCCAATATAGCCCAAGGCCTGTGCCTCCCACAGAGACCGATAAAGGGTTTTCAATCCTGGAAAACTTTTCAAATAAATCTTTTTGATCACGTTTTCGAATACCAACTCCGTAGTCTTTGACAGAAATTATCGTGTTCGCATCTTTTTGGTAAACATCAACAATAATATCCTGGCCATCCCGAGAATACTTCCCTGCATTATCTATTATATTTTCAATTACCATGAGTATTAATTTTGAGTCAACGCTCGCAATCATTTGCATTTTGGGTTTGCTAAAAATGACATTCTGCTTTCGATCCCGAAAGAGTATGGCCTGGCCCTTTATGGCCTTTTCTACCTGCACGACAATGTCGCATGACGATTTATCCAAATAAACCTTCCCTGCATCGACTTTTGCCACCTTCAACAGATCTTCGATAATTTCTAATTGACGTTCGTTACTCTTGTAGGCGACACCAATCATATCCATTTGAGATTCAGTTAGCTTGCCTACGTAACCCTGACTAAGCATACCTATATATTGCTTGACGACAGTTGCTGGGGTACGAAGTTGATGAGACGCAAGAGTTATAAACTCGTCTTTAGAGTTATAAACTCGTCTTTGGCATCATTTAGATTTTGAAGTTTATCACGCTGCTTAATCAAATTTTTTGTCATCTCGCTTGAGTCAATTTTTAATTTCCATTGCGCAGTAACGTCTTCCATCGCCAACAATATAAGCTGTTTACTGTCAACTTGCCGGGCATTGAGCAATAGGGTCTTTACCCCAAGTGACGGAAAATTGTGTGTGACGGCATAATTGCTCAAAATTCTATGCGTAGGTAATATATTTTCAAGCAGCAACTTAAGTTCTGGTGCATCCCATTGGTTATTACCTAAATCATAAATTCGCTTTCCCTCGGTATCATTCTTCTTAACTTTAAACGTACGGTAAAAAGCCTTGTTGGCCGTCACCACGTTCAGGTTTTGGTTCAGTATAATAAATGGTTCACGTA
Source organism: Saccharimonadales bacterium (SeqCode) (assembly GCA_041744275.1). Classification (GTDB taxonomy): domain Bacteria; phylum Patescibacteriota; class Saccharimonadia; order Saccharimonadales; family JBGTLD01; genus JBGTLD01. The sequence goes on from JBGTLD010000013.1 coordinate 83,644, forward strand.
TGGTCTCAGTAATTTCTTTGTAGTAAACCATCTGTTTTTTAAGTGCAGTAATACGTAGATCCTGATTTATAAGTTTCTTTTTGGTCTTTTGTTCATGTTTAGTATCACTCATCACTACCTTAGCCAGACGTTGGATTTATAAAAAAACTACGGCATACGAACGTCCGTGACCCAAGTGTGTTCCTTTTAAATCATACTGTCTGTAAGATAA
>JBGTLD010000014.1:0-4551 GCA_041744275.1 Saccharimonadales bacterium (SeqCode)
ATACACTCTAAGTCGTACTCAATATGAGGATGTCGCGGGATGTCTTTAATCAGGGCGTTATCCTGGTCGAACTCCATCAAGTACATGATGTGTGAGCCGAATTGAATCGCTTTGGTGTTGAGGTTGTCCCGACCGTGAAAGAATTGCTTCACGTAGCGTTCTTTGGACTGCTTCCACGTGATGTAGTCAGACCAATGAAATCTGCCCTTACGCGGTAAATATATCTGGTCGGTCGGGAGTACATTCATACTACTTCAATTCACTACGTCGCGTCTGGATAAGTTCTTTCAGCTCAGCTCGTTCGTGGTCGAATAGCTTGCTGGCGTTTTCGACTTTAGTCTCAGCTTGGTCAAGTAGAATAACTGAGCTGGCATCTTCAATAAACTTCTTCGCAACCGGGTAGGACTGCGAGTGCTCTAAAACAGGTTCTGCTTTTCGTTCACCCACATTGTCCACACTTGCGCTACTATTATTGCTAATATTAGGTTGAGCAGCCACGGGAGCGGCAGCAGGAGTGACAGGATTAGGAACGCTACTGTTGTTCGTAGGATTCCCCTGATTAGGCTTTGTAGTTCCGGATGTATTTCCATGTTGTTGTGTTGTTTTGTTAACACCAGTTCCAAAGGCATCACTATCAGTCTGGATACTAATCCCAAACATGATAGCAAGCAGGTACTTTGGAGCGTACGTGATACGAGCTCCAAAGTCACTCATTGAGGTTGGTGAGCCTAAGTTTGCTTCAACTCTTTTATTGTAACCATCTCGGTACAGGTCGAGGGTTAGGGTGATAATATTCATACCCGCCTCAACACGCATATTAGTATCAAGATGACCGCTACTCTTGAAGTGCTCAGTAAAGAACTGCATTACATCTTCAGTTAGGTAGTAATTGTACGTCTCACCGGTTGGTGAGGTTGAGACACCGTTACGAGTTACATTTCCTTTTTCCCACGCTGCCCTGGCAGCAGCAATCGCTTCAGTGAGCTTAGATGGTGAGCCAAACGGTACGTCGTTAGCTACCGGGGGTACTGGTTTGGTTTCTTTTTGCGGAGACGCTTTTACTGTCTCAGCCTTGTCCCAGCCGACTTCGGCTGGCTTCTTGGTTGTGGTTTTCTTTGTTGCCATATTGTTGTTTGCTAAATATTCTTCGGCTAATTGGTCTATTGCTTGGTCCATTAAATCATCAGCTATATCTCCCATACTAGAATCCTGCTTCATCATCTTTCTTCAATTCCCCAAACTTGTAGCTCGGGAACTCTTGCTTGATAGCACGTCCCTCCGCCTTAGCTTTTTCCTCAGCTTCAGCCACTGTATTCTGGAGGGCTACGACATCTTCAGGGTACTTGTATACTGTCCGAACGTACTGGTAGAAGCGGCCAAACGGCGACTTAACTTCAGGTTGATTGGCTTCAGACATCTTTGCGAATAATACTTTCTTTGCCTTATCCAACTCCTTACCGCGCAGAGAGATTTCTTTGTACTCCTGCGTGCAAAAATCAGTTAGAGATTCAATCGTCAGTTCATCGTAATTTGTTTTTGCCATATTTGTGTTACTTTATACTACGCAATAAATTAAAGGAATAGGCAACCAAAGTTGCCGTTCCTTATTGCTGATTACCAGCCTGCTTCTACGTTGAGTCCTACAGTAGTTCGATTCTCTGGTGTATCAGCCATAGCTTTTACGTCAAAGATTTTTGCATCGCTACCTTTATTTGATGACTTGGTTTCCGTAAATTCAATACGGACAATCTTGCCAATCTGTCCTTGCAACTTATCATCAAGTAAGTCAGTAGAGAAGAATGCAGCTTCGCCTCCTGCAGTCAGGATTCGATAAATTGGCGATTCACCATACTTGGTGTTTGCCATCTTTCGTCCAATAAGAACTCCGACAACTACTTTGCCGATGTTCTCAAACTTAATCATGTCAGTCTCAACTGACTCAACTGAATCCCAAGGATTAGCTGCTGTGTTAGTTTCTGGTGTCATACTACGTTTTAGGTTATGGAATTGCGTGTGCGGTTGCGAATGTGCAGGTGCTCGTGCGTTTCCTGATTAATGTGTCGTTATGAATAACGATAGCTTTATTATATAGAATTACTACAATTAGTCAACTGAATTATCCCCAGTTTCCTCTAATTATTTTTGTTTCATACACACCGAACAAATGTAGCTACGGCGGCGGCCAAATGTGCCGTGATACAAGCGTGAACGGACGCCGATATCCTCAAAGCGTTCGTCAAACGCAATGTTGGAGTCTTCACGCTCGTCTTCTATTTTGTAGTATTCCTCAACCTTATCGAAACCTAGTGCGCTATCATTACAATGCACATAACTAGGTAAACATAAAATCCAATCGTGCTCACGCCCACTTTTACAAGTCGTTCGTTTGCCCATTTTAATATGTTTTTCTTCTGCATCTAACCATGATTTATTTGCTCTATCGTATTTTTTCATATGTTTAAGATTTTAATTAATAAAAATTTTTTTCTGCTATTTTTCTGGCTAATATTGCATCTTGTTTTGATTCAAAAAAACCTAAATGAACTATTTTGGTTTTATACGGGGTAATTTGTGCACACCATTTTTTTGATTGCTTTGACCAGTGTACCCCCGTAACCCCGCTCTTATTTTTTTGTCTTATTGAGGAGTTGCGACGGTTTAACACCGCAGAGACCAATCTTAGGTTTTCTAATTTATTATTTGTTTTATTCCTATCTATATGGTCAATCATTTTTTTTTGCAGCGATTTGACCAAAATGCATCTGCCAAATAATTCTATGTAAATAATAAGTTTTTTTGTCCATGTTCACCACCAGATAACCATGTGAAGATAGTGTCCCGACTTGCTTGCCCTTACGCCAGCTTCGTACGGGATTCTTATGATATAAAAGACCTGCTTCTTTTTCATAAAAAAACCTGTGCAGTAAGTCTTTTTGAGAATATATTTTATTCATAAATTACATTTTATCACATTATTTTAGTATGTTGCAATCTTGACACAAAACAGTCCTGTCTCCAGGGTAAACCTGTGCTTCAGTAGTGATATCTTCATTACAAGTACGACAGCGAATAACGTTTCTCATATCACCATTCTTTGTATTTAGCCGGGTCAGTGGTTTCCCCGCGCTGTAAGTTACCCCACACAATGTGGTCAATTGAACCAGAAAGTAAAATCTTATACGTGGTTTTCTGTAAATTATTCGAGCGGAGAATCCGTTGCTTCGATTGAATCCATTGCTGATAACTCCACGGCAGCGAAGCATATACAGCTAACCGACAGCTCTTCACTTCCCACCCGGCAGCGACTGCGACACTGGCTACCAGATACCCCATTTCATACTTAGCGTGCTTACCCTGCGCAATCAATTCCAGTTCCTCGGAAATGGTAGTCGCCTCGTCTGAATTATCACCATTCAAAATAGCCACATACGCTTTCGGAAACTTCTTCTTTAACGCTTCATATAAGAATCGCTGCTGGACTTTGTACTTACTGAAAATAACCAGCGTGTCATTTTGAGATGCGAGCTCAAGCACCCGGTCAACTTTCTCTGACTTCACATCTTTGTACTGACCGATTGCTTTTTCATCCAGATACCCATTTTCAATCTCGTTCGTATAGGTAAACATTGACGCGCGATTCTCTACTAATGGGTCTACTTTGTTGTAAAGTTTTACCTGCTCATCAGTCAGCGCAATTGGTTCTGGTGAGTAAATAATTTCCGGCACATCGAACACATCCTCCATGTTCACAATATCAGCAAAATTACTCATGTACTGGTGCAGCTCCCGCTGGCACTGTTCACGTATTGCCGGGTCAGAGTGCTTTAGTTTTGGTTGCCAGCCAAAATAATCTTCGTAGAAGAATTGTTCCTTAAACGGCTGGTAGAGGGTCGGCATGTATTGGCAGAGCTTACCGAGCATATAGACATTCTTAGGCGTTGAGCGGTATGGGGTGGCAGTCGCAAGCCACACATAGCTAGGTTTATGTTTCTTTAGGTAACGGAGCAAGGCTTTTGAGGATTGGTTATCCCCTGCCCATGGACTATCAGCCTCGTCTATGATAATTGCATCATAGTAAGGTAGCTTTTTGTGATACTCCTTAAACCAGTAGGGGGTCAGCACGTTCATTTCAATCCCAATCTCAGCCAGCTCGCGCTCCCATTTCATCTTGAGCGATTTAGGAGTCAGGCAAAGCACTGAGAACGCATTCTTACGTACCAGCTCAGTTAGTACCAAAGACTTACCTCCGCCCGGGAACACAGCGTGTAGGCGAAAGGGATGGTTGTCATCAAGGATTTTCTGTTGGTGTTTCCACAGCTCTACCATATTCTGCTATCAAAAAAAGTTAAATCTACTTCGTCAAACCACTTCTTGCCTAACTTATAATTTTCATAAATATCAGACCACTTAATTAAGTACGCCTTGCCTGACTTCATAAATTTAATCGCCACAAAGCCCTCTATTGGTGTGTTTTTAGGTGAGATATATAGCATATCAACTAACTTACTGCCAGGGCTTTTATCACCGATTTTGTATACAATCGGGAGCCCC
>JBGTLD010000015.1:0-41108 GCA_041744275.1 Saccharimonadales bacterium (SeqCode)
ACGCATCGGCATTGGTGGATTTGAAGTACGAATGTTCTTGCTGGTCGTCGCTTTACTGTTTAATCAATTGCCTGTCATATTGATCATACTTTTGGTTGTTTCAATGTTAACGGTTATACAAAGGATCATGAATACCCTGCAAAAACTATAATGAATATTAAGATTGATCTGCACACACATTCAATTGCCTCACCAGACGGCGGTATATCAGCGGCTGGGTATCGCCGAGCACTCTCAAGTGGCCTATTGGATGCTATTGCAGTAACTGACCATAATCGTATTGATTTTGCGACATCACTAAAAGACGAACTCGGTGACTCAATAATTGTTGGTGAAGAAATCATGACACGTTCAGGTGAAATAATTGGGCTGTATCTTGACCATGCAGTGCCACCAGACCTCTCAGTCTCCGATGCAATTGCTGCAGTCCGGGCGCAAAATGGCATTGTGTACATCCCTCACCCGTTTGAAACTCTCCGAAAAGGATTAACCGCAGACACGCTACATACGTATAAAAATGCCATCGATTGCGTTGAAGTACACAATGGTCGAGCAGTGTTCCAAAATTACAGTGCGAAAGCTATGGTATGGGCAACAGAACAAAGCACAATAATGTGCGCCAGCAGTGATGCCCACGGCCAGGCAGGACTCGGCAGCGCCTATGCTGAGATTGCGGCCCTACCAACTCGCGACACACTGCTTCGTCTATTAAAAGATGCACACCTGGTATCAAATCGCCCAAAATTACGTGCAATACTGTATCCTAAATATCATACAATCCGTAAAACATGGATGCCCAAAAAATGAACTTACTTGTCGAAGCGTTTCTGTTCTTTCTCCCTGCAGGGATCGCAAACATGGCGCCAATATTTGCTACCAGAATCCCGCTTCTTAAACAGTGGTCAACTCCCATAGATTTTGGACGTCAATACCGTGCGAGGCGAATCCTTGGAGACAACAAAACATGGCGTGGACTTCTGTTTGGAACGCTTGTGGGTGGGCTCAGTTGTATATTCATACAGTCAGTGATCGCAAGCAGCCAACTTGGATTGTGGAATCTTTTTTTGACTGGCTGCCTGTTAGGGGCTGGAGCGCTACTCGGTGATGCATTTGAAAGTTTTATAAAGCGCCAACGTGGTATAGACCCTGGGAAAAGCTGGTTTCCTTTTGATCAAACTGACTACATTATTGGTGGCTTACTCCTTGCCTATCCTGTCACACGAGTTTCAATTGCAATCATAGTAGTCGTGTTGCTGCTTTATTTTGGCTTACACTTACTTGTAAGTTATATAGGGTACCTACTCCGGTTTAAGCAATCTCCAATTTAGCGTTGGGTTCGGGCGACCATTCTTGTTAGTAACCGCCGAGGTGTAAACCGAATCGTAGAAATAAGCACTTTATTTCGTAATCCATGAACAGCGATGTGTTTTCCAGCCATCATAGACGCATAACCGTACTGAGCTACCTCTTCTGCCGTTGGTAAAGTTCCTTTAAATATTGATGCGTTTTCTGCATGTGCAGCCGTTGCGAAACCAGTTTGTGTTGGGCCTGGACACAGCACCGTAACGCCGACACCGCTACCCTGCAGCTCTTCATGTACCGCCTCGCTATAATGCAAAACATATGCTTTTGTTGCATAGTACACCGCCATATATGGCCCAGACAGAAAAGCAGCTATGCTCGCCACATTTACGATTCTGCCATGACCTTGCATTTTCATGACACTCCCAAAATGTTTCGTGAGGCTGGTGAGAGCTGCAATATTTAGCAAAATCATCTGTTGCTCACGTACTGGATCTGTTTCTGTAAATTCACCGTACTCACCAAAACCGGCGTTATTTACAAGATAGTCCACCGATGTATTGCACGCTTCTACTTTTTGAATGAGCGCCTGAACAGCGCTTTGATCTGATAAATCACCGGCGAATACCTCTACTTTAATCTTGTACGTGGCAGTCCAATCTTTTGCGCACGAATCAAGCGCTTTTTTATCTCGTGCAGTAATATATAGATTAACGCCTTGCTTGGCAAAGATTTCTGCAAATGCTCGACCAATACCACCGCTTGCTCCTGTAATAATTGCCCATTGTTCGGTGTTTTTACTCATTTATATAGCTTTCTTTAAGGTTACCCCAAGTTATGTCTGTTCTGTCTGCTCGTACTAGCGCCTCGACTGAGAGCATGTGTCGTAGTCTATCACTCTCAGTATCAGCAAAAAGACGTTCTGTTTGAGATGGCATTGCTCGTAGTGCTGCTATCTTCTTATCCAGAATACCTTCCGGCAAAACCACACATATATCACACTCGCTACATGGCAATAGCGTCGGTCTATCAATGTTGAAGAAAATATTATGACGAGCGTCAGCATCTGCCCAGTGAGACTTGTATTGTTCTTGTGTCTCGATAACATAGTAGACGTTAATGCCCAGCTGGTCTCCAACTTTACGTGCCCACACCGAAACTGCGGCGTGATCCAGATGACCTGTCATGCCATCTGGAGAAAATGTAATGATTGTGTCGGGTTTATACTTCTCCACAAGAGCCGTAATTACAGAAACCGCTTCAATACTGTCAACAGTATGACAACTACCGTCTTTGTACCCAAGCCAGTGGTGGCTAGCAACATCAAGCGCACGCATACTCTGAACCATTTCTGAGGCTCTAATAGTACCAAGCTCGGCTTTTGGCCACTTCGCTTCGTTTTGGACTCCAAGTTCGCCTTTTGTAGCAGTAATACAGGCTACTTGCTGACCATTTTCTCTTGCGATAGCCATAATGCCACCCGTTCCAAAGGATTCATCATCTGGGTGTGCCCAAATGCCGACTATTGATCCGAGGTCTTTCACGTTCATGTTTATTCGTTTAGTAATCCTTTAAACTTTTCAATAAGATCAACTGGCGTTGGATTGAGCCCATTAAGAAGCGCTGTATATAGAGTCACAAAATCTCCGAGTGCAACGAACCAGAGTAACTGTTGCGCGACTGTATCACCTTGAGCCTCTACGATAGTTGGTGCTGGGCGCTTGCCTGAAAGTAGCCTTTCGCTCACTTCGAATCGCTTTTGAACCCGTTCGTGCTCCATGTTGCTTCTCAGATCAACGACCGCATATGGTTTTTCAATTGGGTGACTTGTCCAACCTAGAAACTCATTATGATTAAACTCAGGATACGATCCACACCAAGCAACGTTCTTGGCGTTTTCGTTAAAACTTATTTTCCATTTATATGCCGCAGGTGCAAAAACTGGTCCTGCGTAGATAACTGGTGTCTTTCCAATCATTTCCAGAGCAATCTTCTTCGCTAAGTTGCTCCCTGAAGCGATTGTTGGCAGCCACGCAGTAGTTGCTTCACGGAGCCAACCCGCAAGCTCAGGCACAACTGTATTGTGTAGCTGATCTTTGGTCATGTCGATTACACCGTGGCATTCAACGAACAGTGTTAACATTGCTTTAAGACCGTACATTGTTGCAAACCGTGGCTGCATGCCACCAGGAAGCTTCAAGAATGGATAATTTTTAGTAGTGGCGATCTCTTCCAGTTTGCCACCCGATGCAATGACCACTATCATCGCGCCCTTTTCTTCAGCAAGAGACAGCGCAGACAACGTCTCTTCAGTATTTCCTGAGTAACTCGATGCAATAAATAGGGTTTGGCTGTTTACGTAGTTTGGCAATACGTATGAACGACTAATCTCGAATGGGATGTTCACGCATGGCCACGATTGGAACAAAGCAGCCGCAAGTGCCGAACCGCCCATGCCAGCAAACACAATGTTTTCAATTGCGTCCTGACCAAAAAGAGTTCCATCACTCGTCCTGCCAGTAACATCATCGGCAATTGTAAACACATGTTCAAATTGTTGCCACTGCTTCTCGGCTATACCGAGCGCGTCTTGCGCGTCTTTTTCGTGAATATACTTTAAATCGTCAATCATACCGTCTCCCTCTTGATGCTTATGCTAGAAAGCTGTATTATTCTCTTAGCAATATAGCACAATTTAAGGGGGTGGATTCATGTTCGGTACTAATGGAGCAGATGATCAACAAGCCGTAGATGCAGTAACATTTACGCAACCAACAACAAGTACAGACACAAATAACGATGGCGGCTTCACCATGACTCCTGTAGCGCCAAATCCAGTAAATCCGGACCCGACAACCGCACCAGTTGAATCAAGCGCTCCAGCGAGTGTAACCCCGGCTGTCACAAATGGCGACAACAACGATGACCTACTAAACATCAAGCAAGAAGCCCTACAGCAACTTACACCTCTTGTAAGCCACCTCGATCAATCAGCAGAAGAGAAGTTCAAAACTATTATGATGATGATTCAAGCCACAGACGACCACACAAAATTAAAAGAAGCTTTTGACGCTGCCAAAGAAATCACTGACGATAAAGTCCGTGCGCAAGCCCTGCTTGATGTCGTAAACGAAATCAACTACTTCACCCAACAACACAACAGCTAAAATACATTCCCTAAGCACTCTACATAACGCCTCCCTACAGTAAGAGAGGCGTTATGTATTTATTAACTAATTGACGCCATACACATAGCGTTGCTCAGGTGTGTGATTGTAGTTCTTTTGCTGTCTTTGCATCACCGTATCGACATGTGATTGTTTTTGTGATGTGAGCTTTTGTAGTATTTGAAGCGTCGTCTTGAGGTCTTGCTCCATATTACATATCCGAGATTCAAGCGCAACAATGCGCTTACTAACGTCATCTGATTGTGATGCAGTACGACGAACGATATTTTGTTGCTGAACTTGTGCAAGATCTTGCATATAGTTCATCATGCGGTCACGAATTTGTTCATTCACTGTAATCAAGTCTTGCCGCGTGAGTACACGATCAGTTATTTGGTTTCGGGTCGTATCAAGAAGTCGCTGTACTTCTTGTCGTGTGAGTTGTGACATGATGCCTCCCTTTTTTAGAATGATTGATTCTTGGGAAATACGGTACATGTACTATTGGTCTTACGGAAAAGTTCGACCTATTTAACTCCTATTAATGTTTACCCTACAGCGCATTTTATGCGTGTGTTTATGTATGTATTATAGCACGAGTAGAAAACGTTAATTGTCTTCTGATGGGCCTGTACGTGGCAATTCACCCGTACTCGGTATGCTTGGGGGGGTGTTTGTCTGAGGCTGTGGTGGAGTTTCGGTTGTGGTATCGGTAGTACTTGGCTCACGCGTATCATTACCCGGTAACACTGTATCTTGGTCGTCACCTTGTGGTGCTTCGGGTCTCTCATCGACTGCACTTTCGTCACTAATTTGACCGTTTTGTGTCTGTGATGTCTCATCACTAGAGTTGTTGTCAAAAACCGTACGATATACCCAGCGGCCACCAAAAAATAATGCTGCTGCAAGTAGTATGGTTCCAACTAATGTGCCGATTGCAAGCACCCAAGCGACACCTGTACGCTCGCGGTTTTCTGCTTGATAATAGTTTTGCACCTCTTGTGGGTACACTGACTGATCTTTTTTCTTTCGATTAAATGGCCACATAACTACTGAAACTCCTGTTGATTGACTATATAATACTACATAGTAGCTTACTTTGCAATTTTCATGTTTATTTTGTTGTGTTGTCCTGGTGTGTAGCTTTCTGGCTATAATTATGCCGACATATTTTGTCAGCTTTCGGGGGAGGACAACATAACAAGCAATTTAATCTACCTGGATGCTTTGTATGTAAAAAGTAAAAGGAACAAGAATTTATTTCTCGTTCCTTTTTTCAGATTGGGTGATGAGCAGCCGGAGCGGTCTGGCGTAAAGACAGTCGCACCGAGCGTTGAGAAGAGGAATCACCTCTTCTCAACGACTTTACATCATGCCGCCCATACCGGCTGGCATGCCGCCGCCAGCTGGAGCTGATTCTTTCTCTGGCACTTCTACCACGAGCGCACCCATGGTCATGGCTGTACCGGCAATTGATACTGCGTTTTGTAATGCCTCTTTGGTTACACGAGCTGGATCAACGACACCATTTGCTTTCATATCAACAAGTTTGCTTGGGTCGTTTACATTCACACCAAAGCCTGGCTTGCCTGCCTTTACTTGTGGTAGCCACTCGTCTGCGTTCAACCCTGCATTTGTCAGCAAGATTCTGAATGGCTGCTCAAGTGCTTTGACAAGTAGTTGCCTACCTGCGGCAACTGCGTCGTCGTCACTGTCGTTTGCAGATACAGATGACGTAAGGTTAATGAGCGTCACGCCACCACCTGCGACAATGCCTTCATCAAGTGCTGCTTTTACAGCTGCAACTGCGTCATCTACACGGAATTTCTTTTCTTCAATTTCAGTTTCAGTTGCACCACCAACCTTGATAACCGCTACTTTACCGCCAAGTGCTGCTCGGCGCTTGTCGAGGTTTTCTTTGTCATATTCACTTGTTGCGGCTTTTGCCTGTGCAGCAATTTGATCAACACGTGCCTTGAGCTCGGTTACGGTACCGGCACCTTCAATGATTGTTGTCTCGTCTTTGGTGACAATTACTTTACGAGCACTCCCAACGACGTCGAGCTCAACGTTCTCAAACGTCATGCCACGGTCTTCAGTAATCACGGTTGCACCAGTTAAGATCGCAATGTCGTTGAGCACATCTTTGCGCCGATCACCGAATGCAGGAGCTTTAATTGCAAGTGTATTAAATACACCTTTGAGCTTGTTCAATATTAACGTTCCGAGCGCTTCGCCCTCTACGTCTTCGGCAATAAGTACGAGGTCTTTCTTGCCAGCCTGAGCGAGCTTCTCGAGTAGCGGCAAGAACTCTTGGATAGAGCTAATTTTCTTATCGGTAATGACAATCGCAGGCTTCTCAATAGTTGCTTCCATACGAGCGGTGTCAGTCACCATGTATGGGCTCACGAAACCGCGGTCAAACGTAAAGCCTTCTACGACTTCTGACTCAAGGTCCAAGCTCTGGCCTTCTTCAACTGTTACAACACCGTCTTTACCAACCTTGTCGATGATGTCTGCAATCAAGTTACCGATTACAGCATCACCAGCTGAGATAGTAGCAACTTCTGCAACGCGAGATTTCTTAGCCTTAATATCTTCTGCCATGGTCCCAAGTTGAGTAATCACGTCGTGCGCTGCAGCTTCGAGGCCCTTACGAAGGAGCATTGGGTTGTGACCAGCAGCAATCAGCTTATTTGCCTCGTGCAAGATGTGGTAGGTCAGCACTGTTACGGTAGTGGTACCATCACCAGCGACATCGTTCATTTTATTTGCAGCTTGCTTAATAAGCTCTGCACCCACTTTGTATCCAAGTGTTTCATCGTCTACATCGGCGATCTCAACACCCTTTGCAACAGTCACACCATCGTGAGTAACCGTTGGGTTGCCGTAGCTTTTACTAATCACAACATTTCGGCCTTTTGGACCCATCGTTGTCTTTACGGCGTCGTATAAAATTTGTGCACCAGCAAGTACTCGTCGTCTTGCATCGTCATCGTAAAATACTTTTTTTCCCATTATGTTCTTCTCCCTCTTATCTTATTCGTGACAGCTTCGATTGTTTCCCCAATTATGTGAATACCCTCGAGTAACGCGTCAAAAATTACCATTGCTATTTAATAACTGCGAAGATGTTTTCTTCTTTAATAAGGATGTATTCGTCACCTTCGAGCTTGATCTCAGTAGTACTATAACCACCGTAAATGATTCGGTCACCGACTTTTACTTCAGAAGCAATTCGTTCATTGTCATCACCGACTTTTCCAGGACCAACCGCGAGTACTTTCGCAATCTTCGGTTTTTCTTGGGCTTTGTCTGGTAAGTACAGCCCGCTGGCTGTTTTTGATTCGGCCTCTTCTTGTTGTGCGACTATGTAGTCTGCAAGGGGGTGGATTTTTAATGCCATGTGGTTTTGACCTCCGTTTAAGCAATCTTCTTGAGATAATTAGCACTGTAGCATGTAGAGTGCTAACTTCCAGCACTTATAGTACCTGAGTGCCAAATTCAGTGCAAGAGGAATTCTTAATCAGAGATCGGTATTTTGAATATCATCCCCTTTAAACGTAATCGTCCGCTGCACCGCGCCAGTCCAGTAATGAATCTTCCTACTTAAATAGCGTGTGATTTCAATTGATGGAGCTGGTAATTCTTCATCTCGAGCTATTTCGTCTATCTTGAACAAATCAACATCTATATATAGTCCTTCTTCTTCAGGATCAAACTTTATCCCTGCCTCTTTGCACTTGTCTGCGTTAAGCCATATCCATACACCAGCTTCATTTATTATATATTTATTAAAGTCGCCAGTTTCATCAAAATCTGTGACGACAACACTATGAGCTAATTGCTTTTCCTGGTCTAAAGGAATAGTTAATTTCAGCTTTTCCTTGCCTTTTCTTTTTTTGAACAAAGGGTTTGGTACGAGCACAATACTCTTTGTAGGTATCACTTCGTGCTTATCAAGATGATCATCACTGTCGACCAAAGCCATCGATGAGTCATCGTCATACACTACTGGTGGCCACATCATATGCCCTCTTAAAACCTTACGGCTTAAAGGTGCTTGAGTAGTCTGATAGACTGCAAAGAATTGGTGTAATCTTTCGACTGTTAGCTTGCGTGCTTCTTGTGCGTTTTCTTGCTCAAATTCCCAGAAATCGCCCTTGGCATTTTCTCTTTGTTGCTCAAGCTCAAAGTCACTATAGTCATCACCTGGTTTTTCAATAGACATTATGAATATATAAAAACAGAATTACAATATATTGTCAATCAATTTATTCTGTGTTACTTTCTGAAATGTTCCCGTTCGGTTAAACGAACACCCGCCAACCACTGGAGTTGCAAATGCCAAGTCAGGTACTTGAAACGCTCGTGATGACACCAGGTCAAACTGGAGGCCAGATCGTCATCGGCTGAAGGACATCGTTCATGAAGATGACGTTAGCAGCTTTGAGCTGATCAATGTCTTCATCAAGGACATTGTCATCAAGTCCGAGAGCGAGTCATCCGACGAAGACACAGACGAGAGCATCGCTGCTCATGACATCGTCAAGAACATCAGCTGCAAGGATGGTAACATCATCATCTTGTGCCTGAAGGAGCGCGACATGTCAGCGGCTGGCTTCCGTCACTCCTTCCTGGCCCTCGGTCACAAGATCAACAAGATGATCGCTGCAGTCCTCGGAATCACGGTCAACAACCAGTCAACATCGACTCGTGTTCAGAAGGAGCCAGCATTCAGTGGAAAGCCGAACCACAGCAAGGGGTACGTGCGTTAGCGGGTAAAGGGGAACAGTTTTCCGAATTAGACGAGTAGAGGTTTACTCTTACTTCCCCGTCTGATTTGGCTCTAGGGCTCGATTGATTAAAAGGTTTATGTGCGGTGCACGTGTCGATGACTTCGGTCTCCACTCACCACAAACACACCAAACCATTACATCATCGAGCCCTTTCCCATGCCGAAAAAATATCTTTATTTTACGCTATAGCTTAAAATAAAAATGTTTTTCATTGCTGTATTCGACCCGCGAAACATTATTGGGTTATGATAGTAGACAATGGACGAGTCGTTTAAAAACAAAGACATTAATCAGGTACCCCTATCCACACTCGAGACGTGGAGTGGTTACTGGCGGGCTCTGTCTGATCGTAAAAAGCACCTGCACGATGTTAGCGTACGTCAAATTATGCTCGGCCAAGTTTTTACAATTGTTGTTACTATGGCGGCCGGGTTCTTTATTAGCGAAAACACCGAGGCACTATTACTTATTGGAACTGCGTTGCTTTTATACCCCGTACTTGCCGAATCGCTATCCTCTAACTCCTCGGTTCTTGTTTCTAGCCTGCATCATGAAATTGACAGCGTGGACACGAGTAAAGCTTGGTTTGTTACAAAAGCTCTCTTAAATTCCTTACTTGTGGCTGTTATTGCGTGTGTGTTTTTAGGTGTTGCGAGCGGAGTTATTGGCGTTGTTGCATTTGATGCTAGTTTTGTGAAGTCGTTAACGCTCGCTGTGTATGCTGGTGGTCTTACGGGACTTATTGGGTTTCCGATTATGATCGCAGTACTATTTATTGCTCGGCGTATGCAGGTTAACCCAGATGATGTTGCAGCACCGATAGAAACAACGGTCTTCAACACAGTCGCATTAGTATCAATAGTAATCGTTTCTCGAGTCATACTATGAGTGAACGCATCACTAATAGCTCGCTTGCAACCTCTGTCCGGATAAGTACCATTGGTGCATCAATCGGCTTGGTTGGTGGCGTGTTCTTGCAATCTGCACAAGACACGTTGGTTTCGCTCATACCACTGCTCATAGCATTACCGGCTCTAAACGCACTCACCAGTGACTTGTCATTTATTATCGCTGCACACATTACTGACCCCGAGAGCACCACAGCGACAAGAAAAAAGCTATATCAAATGCTATTTGTGGTCGTTCCCTTCTCAGCGTTGTGTGTGCTACTTGTGAGCTTATTTATCGCCTTCCTGCAAGAATATCAAATCACCCAAGCTTTTGTTATTCGCTACAGTGTCTTTATATTTGGACTATTTATCATAACCTCAGCGGCGGTAACCGTACTGAGTATTGTGCTCGGACAGCAATTTAGCCTCAAGAAAAAACAAATTGATGGGCTGGTGATACCGCTTGCGAGCATTGTTGCGTCAGTACTTACGCTGTTTATTATTGCGCTTGGTTTACTGTATTATCTATAACCAGCAAAGAGGATATATGAATGATAAATAGCCGTGTTTTGATGTCTGGGGTTGAATATTTTAGTGATAATGCCGCCATTAACCCGTATATGGACGCGTCTATACCAGTACACATTGAGCGAGCAGCCGAAGAGCACGCCGCCATACGAGCCGCGCTAGAAATGAGCGGCGTAGAAGTAGTGCACGTGAAGCCGCCCAAAGACTGCCAAGACGGCGTGTATACCGCAAACTGGGCGCTTGTTCACGGAGAAAAAGCAGTCATGTCGCGGCTTCCCAATGCTCGAAAGCTCGAGGAGCCCTTTGCTGAACAGGAATTGCGCAAGCTCGGAAAAAAGATTATACACGTACCGGATACACTCCGCTTTAGTGGTCAAGGCGACGCGCTTGTGTGCGGAAACTTGCTGTTTACAGGCAGTGTATACCGTACCGACATCGCAGTTCATGAGTTTTTAGGTCATGAATTTGGACTAAGAGTTGTCAGTTTGCAGACTGTACCTAGCATAGAAAACGGTACCGAGGTCACAAATGCACACTCTGGCTGGCCAGACAGCTTCTTTTACGACATCGACCTGGCTATTGCCATTATTCGTGATGATTTAATTGCCTGGTGCCCGGAGGCATTCATGACAGAAAGCCAAGATACCATGCGCGCACTTGGAGGAGTTAAAAAAATAGAGGTTACACTCGAAGAAGCCATGCAAAACTTTGCCTGCAACCTCGTTTCAACTGGAGAAACAGTTGTTATGAACGCTGGCGCAACAGAGCTACAAAAAGCACTGCAAGAAGAAGGTCTAGAGATCATCACCCTATCGAACCCAGAACTCGCAAAAGGTGGCGGTAGCATCCGCTGTACTACACTGTCTGTTTAAGTGCCGCCTTCCCAATAGGACGGTATTGCCTAACTGACGGAGACTGCTTTTCATGCTTCGCTAGACCCGCTTGCATAACTCCCAAATGAGCATCAATGACGTCGGTTTTTCCATGGACCATTTTTTGCATTTTTACATCGTATTCGGTATACATTCTACCGGTTAAATATTCATCAATGATACCACTTAACTGTTTCATGCCTAACTTTATCTGCTTCCTTGCTTGTTCATTTGAAACCTCCCCAAAGGGATTGATTATTTTAATTCCATCATGGTACTCGTAACTCGGGGTACTTTTTCCTGCTTTGAGCTGAATATATTCTCTGGAACCTGGCTCGTGATAATCAGATATAGTTGCATCAAATGACAGTTTTGGCTCTGCGAACCGTCCGCGTCTAGGTCGTTCATGGCCACCGATAATACCATCGTGTGGTCTATCTTGGCGATCGGTGGCAGCATTAACGGGAATAATTTTATCTCTCGAGCTTACAGAAATGTATCGTGCTAAGAGAATAAAATAGTGCTCAGCCACGTCGCCATTACCAAGACTGTCTTCATGTTCGCTTAGTTCTTTTAACTGACGACCCAGAAGTGCCGTATAGCTTCTGTTTGTGAGCGATTCAACCAACTCTTCGTGAGTGTCGCCCTGCAATAAATCTAGCGTCTGACGGGCTTGGGTTGAATTGGGGTGTATTTTGTCATTAGCCTGATTTGATAAAGATTGTAGGCGTGCAGCCCAGGAAGTAGCCGGAATAGCTGAAAACACTATAGCTTGAGACTCAAACTTATTTCTAAGAGTATCGCTTAGTTCACGTTTTGCATCATTTAATATATTATTCTGCGCATTAGTCAATACGTTCTTCGGTACTTTGTCGAATTGTTGTATGACGCGCAAAAACCCACCACTTGCGAGCAAATGGTCACATGATTTATTAACTGTTTTGGCTAGTAGACTCGCTTCTTCTGGCTTAACTCCAGTACTACGTGCAATTTCAATTAGCATCTGACCTACCATTAGTGTATTGGCGGTCTTCCCCGGTAGTGCACCTTTCTCAGTATCTATTAGTAATTCAGGAAAGAACTTCCTTTCTTTGCCTTCATAAAATAATATTGTCGATGCATCACGCAACCTATCGTTTGCACCACGCATTGAATTTAAGGTACCTAACGTTTGATACCACTCCTGAACATCTTTTGACTCGCCCTTGGTTATGGGCACAGAGCTAGCAAGCGTTTTATCCATACTATGCTCAAGGTTAGCTAGTTTTGTTTGATTTACAGAAGCAGCGTTGGCATATTCTTGGCCGGCGCGCTCTTCAATTGTGGGCCAATATTCTTCATAAGAAATATTATCCATCCGTTCGAGGGGCAACTTTTCTATTAAGCTGGGATCGTGAACTTTATTTGGGTTCATTTCTTTTTCCATTATTTACTGTTTATTTTTTAAGTACATTATGATATTATCATTTTATTGTTAATTTGTCAATTTAATTAAGGGGAGAAGATGCGTAAACGACGCCTGACCATGCATCCTTCCGTAAGTGAAATAGCCGAAGCGGTTAGCTTTTCTGGTGAAGAAGTACCCGTCGATATAGCCGTTGATGACGGCACTACGGTAGATTATATGCGCGTGTTCCCATATTCCCTTGAGCGAGACAACCAACAAATTGGTAGATTTTTAGTTAAGGCTGTTCATGGTGAAGATGTGCTTGACATTGTAATCGATCCTTTTGGTGAAGATGGCTCGAACGGAAGTGTTAGGGTAGTTACCGAAGATTGGTAATTATTCGTTTTTTAGTACTTGCATGGCTTTTTTGATTTCGTCCCAAGGGAACTCTACGACACGATCGGGGTTATGGTCGTCTTGAGGCAGGTGCCTCATTTCAGCTGCTTTTGGTCCATTGCGTAAAATGTCTTTTTCGTGACCTTTACCGAGCAACATGACTGTGTCGCCTTTTTTGGCACGCTTAAGCGTAAAGGTTATAGCCTCTGCCCTGTCGTGAACTAAAAATAGATTTGTGTCGCGCTGTTTGTCTGATTTCTCTGCGCCGGCTGCAATTTGGTCCATAATTTCTATACCATCCATGTCGCGGTCGTCTTCTTCAGTAATTATCACTTCATCGGCATATGTTCCGGCAATCTCGCCTTGTACAAAACGCTTGGTTTCATCTCGCCGTCCGGCCGAACCAAACATCACGAGCAGCTTACCTTTTACCATTGGCTTAATGTCCTCGAGGAGCTTTTCGAAACTGTCTGGCGTGTGTGCGTAGTCTACAATCACATCAAAATCCTGACCTTCGTCTACGCGTGTCATGCGACCTTCAACACCCTCCAAGCTGGCAAGTCCGTGTTCTATCTGGGTTTTTGTAAGGCCGAGCGTTCGCCCTACCGCTACTGCAGCCAGCGCATTGCTCACATTAAAACTACCAGGTAGTTTGATTGATATTTCGTAGTTATCACCGTCCGCGAGTGCAATGAATCTGCTGCCAGAAGGCGCTAGCTCAATACCTTGTGCGTGCACATCACCGCCAGTCTTGCCGTATAAAACCGGATTTTTAATAAGCGACACAAATTGCTCTGCTAAGTCGTCTTCTGCGTTAATGATTCCGACGCGTTTGCCTTTTTTGTACTTGTTCGCAAGCCTAAAGAGTTTTTTCTTTGCATCAACATAGCGCTCGAACGTGCCATGGTAGTCGAGGTGCTCGTGGGTAAGGTTCGTCATAACCGCAATCTCAAACGGCACACCCCACACGCGAGATTGTGCCAGTGCATGACTCGTAACTTCGAGTACTAACCAATCCATTCCTTGCGCTTTCATTTTGTTTACGCGCCTTAAGAGCACCGGCACCGATACACTTGTCATGTGAGCAACTTGTGGTTTAATATCCTTGCCAACGCCGTATGCAACGGTTGTCATAAGCCCGGCGTTATATCCCGCCTCTACCAGCATGCGGTGGATCATCATACTGGTACTAGTCTTGCCGTTTGTGCCGGTAACGCCAATGACCTTAAGGCCCTTCAACGGAAAGCCGGCTTTTGCATTGAGTAGCACTGCCTCTGCTAAATGCCCAGCCGGCTCAATTTTATGAAACACACTAACTGGAATAACTTTTTTAAGTAGTCGTTTTGGATTCATTGCACTAAGTATAGATAGAATCTTTGCCAATGAAAAGGAGTGGTTACATGCACTGCAACCACTCCACATATCAATAAAGGCAATTATTATAGATCTATGTGTTTTCTGTCCACATTAGCTGCGTCTTGCGCCTGGTAAATATCTAGGTTTTCATCTGATGCTTCTTGAGCGGCACGCACTTCTTCCCAAGCCTTGGCTTCATCGCTGTACTTGGGCGCTTCTTCGTCATTCATTTCACTGTATTCTGCTAGGGCAGCTTTTCCAGCCAGTTCAGCGCGTCTATTAACCGCTATGTCTTCTGTTTCTATACCCCCCTTACGTGCACCAAATCGTGCATCTCGATCAATCTTGGGGTCTCGAGCATGAGGTTTTGCATTCCAGCTTGTTCTTCGTTCGCTCATTTTAATTTCCTTGTTTATTTTTTGGTAACTTATTTCATACTACACTAATTTTGTTAATTTGTCAATATTAATGCTTGTATATTGTTTTTAAGAAGTGTAAAAGCCCAGTATAGTGATTTATCTCGTGTGAGACGAATATATACTGGGCTATGCTTCTGTTTACACAGAAGTGCTGATTAAGGTGCTCTCAGCTGAGCAATAGTTCCCTTTCTAGAAAGTAAACCTAAGCGGCCTTCTTCTTGCGAGAGTTACGATCCCTCTCCTTGGCGAGCTCATACACCCGCTGGGGGTCGTGGGCGTTCGGTCCAAGGACATAGGATCCGTTGTCGTCTCGGACGATACCCTCCCCCAGAGTCAGCCACCACTGCTCGTGCCTTGCCTGTGTGGGCTTCAGTCCGGCATCGCGGAGGATGCGGGTCATGGGGAACGGCTTGCCGTTGTAGTGGCTGATCGCCCAGAGAGCGATTGCAACCAAGATCGGGAAGCGCTCCTCACGGGTGCGGGCTTCGGGCTGGTTGAGGTCTGGGTACTTCTCCTTTGCCTCTTCCGGGCTGAGTGGCTGGATAGGGTCGATGGCGTTGTCTGCCATTGTCTTCTTTCTGTAGAGGAACACACAAGATTGTGATAACCGCAATATATATTATTATTGTATGTTTGTCAATATAGTTGATTTAATATTGCAGTCATTTGCCTATACTGATTACATCGTCGAAACCCTCAGTGACATCGACTGGATTCTTGTGTAATGCTGCATACATTTTCTGTAATACATGGATCGGGACGACTCGTTCTCTGTTTTCGTTGCGCTTTTGAGCCACGTCAAGCGGCACATTAAAAACGAGTGCGATAACTTTGCGAGCGCCAAACGAGCGATACGACCGCACCGCTTGCGGCCGCCGCCATGCCTCAGCGTGTGTCGCATCAATTATCACCGATGCGCCACTCTTTAACAATTGCTGGGTTTGCGTGAGTGCCATCTCCCACGCCCGACTGTTTACTGATTGATTAGAAGCGTCGCCGGTGAGTGATTCACGTATATCATCTGGCGAGACGCGTGCTATATCAAGCGTACTCGAAAGCTCGCTTAAGTACGTCGTTTTACCACTCCCAGGGATGCCGACAGCCATTATCACAAATGGCTGCATCGTGTTTTTAATCTTTTCGGTTATATTCATAGGTTTTTTATACCTCTGTTATAGTACCATTAATGAAAATCTTAGGAATTGAGACGAGTTGTGATGAGACGGCGGCGGCAGTCGTAGAGGACGGTAAGCGTCTATTGAGCAACGCCGTGCTTTCAAGCATGGATTTGCATGCGGCGTATGGTGGTGTCGTACCAGAAATTGCTGCACGCTCGCACATTGAATCTATGACGCCGGTCATTCGCCAGGCTTTGCGTGAAGCCAATTGCGAGTGGGCTGACATAGATGCGATTGCCGTAACGTACGGCGCTGGGCTTGGTGGCTCGCTACTCGTCGGTGTTATGACCGCAAGAACATTAGCGATTGCTAAAAAGAAGCCCTTATACGCTGTCAACCACGTGGAAGGTCACATTTACGCCAATTTTCTAACCGAAACCCCGCTCGAAAACTACACATTACCGAACGTTGCACCTGAGTTCCCCTTACTTGGGCTTATTGTGAGCGGTGGTCACTCACAGCTTGTGATTTGGCGGAGTCACTTTGACTACACACTCCTTGGCCAAACCCGTGATGATGCAATTGGCGAAGCATTTGATAAGGTAGCAAAGATGATTGGACTCCCCTACCCTGGCGGTCCCAATATTGCTCGAAAAGCTATGGAAGGCGATCCGCTTGCACTGAAGTTCCCAAAAGCCAAGCTCGATCACAAGTACGACTACAGCTTCTCTGGCCTCAAAACAGCCGTATTACGCACTGCTCAAGGACTAGTTGGTTCAGATCATAGATTAGCCTCGAAAGACTTGCCTGAGCGACTCTCAGAATCCCAGAAGGCCAACATAGCAGCGAGTTTCCAGCGTGTCGCAGTCGAAACCGTCGTTGATAAAACCATGTTGGCGTTTGAAGAGTTTCAGCCGAAAAGCGTGGTGATTGGCGGCGGTGTAGCATCAAGCCAAGAACTGCGGCGGCAATTGGCAACGAGACTCCCGGTACAAATTAATTATACCGACCCGAAGCTTTGTACCGATAATGGCGCAATGATCGCCACACTTGGCTACTATCACGCCACACTGAGCCAGCCAACAGCCGACCCATACACGCTTGCTATCAAGCCTAACCTCTCAATGTAGCTCTTTTATTCATGAGGAGACTCTAATGCCAGTGGCGCGAAAGCTTTACGGAACTCTATGACGATTTGTCTGACTTTTTCTACATCGTCTGTGATGGTATAGAGGTCTTCGTCGCCAGGGCTTATGGCACTATTTACTTCCAAGAGCTGCGTACGAATCAGGTCGTCGAGTGGCTTCCAGAAATCACTACCTACAAGAATTATAGGCAATGCGGCTGTTTTGCCAGTCTGTACCAGTGTCATAACCTCAAAAAGCTCATCGAGTGTACCGTATCCACCAGGAAAACAGATTAGTGCGCTTGCAGAATACACAAGCATAACTTTACGGGCAAAGAAGTAGTGAAATGGTATTGAATCAGTTGTATACGGGTTGAGTTGTTGCTCGTGTGGCAGTTCTATATTGAGCCCGACCGCTTCGCCGCCAGATTCAAATGCACCTCTGTTCGCAGCCTCCATAATGCCGCCGCCGCCGCCAGTGATGACAGTAAAGTTTTCTTCAGCAAGCATTGTACCGGTTTGCCGAGCGAGCTGATAATACTTGTTGTCTTCTGTGAACCGAGCCGACCCAAACACTGTGACGGTGTACGGGTAATTACTGAGTGCAGCGTAGCCGTTTTGAAATTCTTTTTCAATCAGGTCAACACGCTTATCTGCAGCACTTTCAAGCAGTGCCTGAAGCGCATGATTATATGCAATTTTACGATAGTTTTCTTTGTTGTGTGTCATGGTACGCTTTTTTGTTTTATGTTTACGTTACTACATTATAGCATGATTAGTAGCATTTTGTCAACTAGTACCATAAATCTTTTTTGAGCTTGAGGTGAAGTTTATGGTAGGTTGGCTCAAATCGGCGCCATGCTGTCAGTTTTTTGTGTCGTAGCGGTATACTGTAGCACCCCTGTAGTTTTATGGGTGGAGCGAAGCCTGATTTGAATGTCAGTATGCCTGCGTAGCCTGGGTCTGTACTTGCACTCGATGGCACACCACAAAGATCATACCCCTTCACACCCTGTTGATGCAGGTCCTTTATAATCCCCCACTGCATCGCTCTACTTGCAAATAGCTCACTACTACTCCTGACAGATGCACCGTCTTTGTAGTACGCTCGGGCGCCAATCGTGATGACATACCCCATACTTAGCGGCTCGCCGTCTTTGCTGGCTACATACATAGTCCCCTGCCCTCTTTCGCTAAATTCTCGCCAGGAATACGTCGTAAATTCACGGCTTCGGGTGAGGAAGTTCCCCCGCGTAGCCGTCTCTGATAGCATGTCAAAAAACTGTTTCATGAGCTTGTCGGTAAGCTTCGTTTTGGTGACGATAACTCCGCGGCGCTCACTTGCATTAATTTCCCAACGGGCACGCTTCTTGAAGGACGCCTTAACCTCCTCGAGTGGCTTATCGAGGTTCACTACCACCGTATCGGCGTACTGGACATTCGGAGACTTATGCCACCCGGCTTCAATAAGCGCAGCATGTAGGCCATCGTGATACGCTTGGTCGAGCTCAAGCGTAAGACCTATTGCCCCCCGTGCCTCTCGGCGTATACGTGTAGTGAGATCTGGTACAAATGCAGGGTTTAACTGTGCAAGCTTAGGTACATAGTCGAGGCGACCAAATGGCGTGCGACGGCTGTAGATGTTTATCGGCTGTGGGGTTGCGTGCACTACCGGGGTATATTTTCTACTCTGCCAGTCAGTCGTAGACTTTACGACCGTCCATGCACTTGACTGCAAATAGTGACACCAGCCAGTGAGAGCGCCCACCTGCTGATCCCAAGATAGCGTGTCGGTTTTCTCTGATGTTTCACGTGTCTTAGTCATACCTGTACTATAGCAGATAACAGGAGTGAAGACGCTTGAGCTTTTGTGCAGCTTATGCTACAATAGTGAGTGAAAACAAAAACGTTCTATATCTGCCGCACAGGCTTGTACATTACGGAAAAACCACTTCAAGAGTTATGGAATATGCAACTTTCACATGAAAAGTACTGTGTTCTATTACTTTTTTTCACGTGAAATCTAACAGATTAGAAATACCTCTTTCAAGATGGTATTATTTATATTGACTTGAAAGGTGAAAACGATGCAATTACCAAAACTATATGAACCGGCAGCATATGAATCCGACATCTATGCGCTATGGGAGAAAAGTGACGCATTTAAACCCACCCACCGAGGTAATAAAGAAACCTATAGTATTGTCATTCCACCGCCAAACGCAAACGGCAACTTACATTTAGGACACGCACTCACACTTGGTATTGAAGATATCGCAATACGCTATCACCGGATGACAGGGAAGAGTACTGTATTCATCCCAGGAGCAGATCACGCTGGGTTTGAAACACAATCCGTGTACGAGAAACAGCTCACAAAAGAAGGGAAGAGTCGATTCGACTTTACAAGGGAAGAGTTGTATTCTCAAATACTTGAATTTGTATCGAACACCAAGGAGAGCTACGAGACACAGTTCCGCCAAGTAGGTGCCAGTCTGGACTGGTCACGGTATACGTTTAGCCTTGATGATAAAGTCGTGGCGCAAGCGTATGGAACGTTCAAAAAAATGTGGGACGATAACCTCATTTACAGGGGTACTCGGCTCGTTAATTTTTGTACCGTACACGGCACAGGATTTGCCGATATCGAGGTCGAGCACGAGGAAGTAAAAGGTAAAATCTGGCATATTACATACCCTCTCACTGATGGCAGCGGGGAAGTTGTCGTTGCGACAACCAGACCGGAAACAATGCTCGGTGATACTGCGGTTGCCGTTCACCCAGAAGACGAGCGTTATGCCAATTACCTAGGAAAGACTATAAAATTACCTCTGACAAACCGCGAAATTCCAATCATTGCCGATGAGTTCGTAGACCGGGAGTTTGGTACTGGCGCCGTAAAGCTAACACCTGCTCACGACCAAAATGACTACGATGCTTCCGAGCGGCACGACCTGCCAAAGATTAGTGTCATAACCCACGAGGGCAAGATAGCCCACGACACACCGGAGGCATACCGAGGCATGGACGTTGCCAGTGCTCGCAAAGCCATTGTTTCGGACCTAGAGAGCCTAGGATTACTCGTAAAGACCGAAGATCACGCTCACAACGTAGGGCACTGCTACAAATGCGGTAGCGTGCTCGAGCCGTTGCTTCGTGAACAGTGGTTTATAGATATGAAACCCTTGGCCGCTAAAGCAATCAAAGCAATCCGGGACGACAGTATTACGTTCTATCCTGAGTCTAAAAAAGACGTACTGATCACATATTATAAAAACCTTCGTGACTGGAATATAAGCAGGCAAATAGCCTGGGGTATACCTATCCCAGCCTTTCAAAACCTCGATAATCCAGACGATTGGATTTATGACGAGCGCGTTAGTGAAGAGGTGATCACTGTAGACGGCAAAACGTACAGGCGCGACCCTGATGTGTTTGATACCTGGTTTAGTAGCAGTAGTTGGCCGTACGCAACACTCGATTATCCTAAAGGCACTGATTTTGATGACTTCTATCCTCTGAGTCTCATGGAAACTGGATTTGATATCTTGCAGCCATGGGTTTCGCGTATGATTATTTTTGGACTATACATCACCGGTAAGATACCTTTTGAGCGAGTGTACCTTCATGGTTTGATATTGGATGAAAAGGGCGCCAAGATGAGCAAAAGCAAAGGCAATGTCATTAATCCAATTGAGAAAATCGAACAATATGGTTCTGATGCGGTTCGTATGGGGCTCATAAGTGGTCAGAGGCCTGGGTCAAATCAACCATTTAGCGAGGCGAAACTAGTTGGTGCTCGTAATTTTTGTAACAAATTATGGAACGTCGCACGATACGTAGAGGCCAAATTACCAGAAGACTATACTCACCCAGATAAGCCAAAACTCACGAGTTCAACAGATGAATGGATGATGTATAAACTACAACATTCAATAAAAGCCGTGACTGAACTCTTAGAACAGTATCGCTTTGCAGAGGCGAGCGACCACGTGTATCAGCTCTTATGGAACGATTTTGCTGATTGGTATATTGAGGCGAGTAAAACAAACCTCAACCCTGAGATGCTTGGGTACAGTCTCGAAACGATACTCAAGCTTGCACACCCGTTTGCTCCATTTGTGACCGAGACCATCTGGCAAACACTGTACACCAATAAAGATACGTTACTTATAACCGCTTCGTGGCCGAAAGCGCATAAATCAGATCACAAAAAAGCCGAGGCATTTGAATCAATCAAGGACTTGATTACCGAAATCCGCTTCATCAAGGCTACGCTAGGCATGACTGGCGTGCATCTAACGCTCTACCACAAAGGCGAGGAAGCGATAGAAAATCACACAAAAGTTATCCAGCAACTCGCAAGACTCATCGCTGTCAAAGAAGTCAATGATGGCCAAGGACTACATCTTACAAGTGGCTCGTTTGATTGCTGGCTCGACATCGATCAAGAGTCAGCGCGAGCATTCATCGCACAACTCAAAAAGCTCACTGAGGAGCAAGCAACACGAGTCGGTCAACTCGAGGCAAGACTCGCAAACAAGAGTTATGTCGACAAGGCGCCAAAAGCCCTCGTAGATCAAACGAAAGACGAGCTTGCCGAGGCAAAAGCACGTCTAGAAAAAATGCAGCAAGAAGTTACCCGCTTCTCGAGATAAAGTCACGACTTT
This sequence comes from Saccharimonadales bacterium (SeqCode), assembly GCA_041744275.1. Taxonomy (GTDB): domain Bacteria; phylum Patescibacteriota; class Saccharimonadia; order Saccharimonadales; family JBGTLD01; genus JBGTLD01. The sequence continues at coordinate 22,031 of JBGTLD010000015.1, forward strand.
ACGCTGGAGGTTCGAGCATTGTTCGGGCTCGCTCTGCGCTACCCTCTGGACGATACGCGTCACACCATAGCACACGCCATCCCATACGCTCTGCGGCCATAAGATTTGCTCTAGAGTCATCAATCAGTAAAATATCACCAACAGGGCAGGGGGCTGCTTCTTGGGCTGCCAGATAAATATCTGATTCGGGTTTTATTGCACCAACCACAGATGAATCAATAATTGCCGTGTACGGCAAATCGGGCAAGATACTTTGCTCAATCATAGCCTCTATAAATCCTGGCATGATGTTACTCAGTAGGCCAACGTGATAATACTCAGAAGCCCACGTAAGCAGCTCTTGCATTACATGAATTGGGTCAATGGCGTGCAGGTAGTACTTGCGCCAATCAAGGCTCGTAATGCCAAGTTTTTGAGCAAATACCGTATTGAATTCATCCATTGGTAACTCTCCGCGGCAGACTGCGTCATTATAGTGCCAAAATGTTGATTCGATCACTTCCGGAGAAGCCGATATATCTGAAGCGAGTTCAGTGAATGCTCTTTGAAAGAAGTGCACTAAGCAGCCGTTAATGTCGAAATATACGAACTGGATACCGCTCTTCGAGCGAAGTTTCACAGGCGCTTCGCTTGGTTGCGGTAAAACGTCATACAACAACTCATTCAAGGTTGTGTTTAGCGCACCAGCGATGCTCTGAATGGTAAATATTGATGGCGCTTTTATAGCGCCCCGCTCAATTTTAGCGAGCGTAGAGTAGCTTAAATCGGCTTTTTGACACAGCTCTTGTTGCGTAAGCCCAGCTCGCTGCCGTGCGTCTTGCAGTGCTTGTCCCAGTCCTACTTCGTCCATATTGCTAGAGCTCTCCTTGTGGAATCACCTTTATGCTCGCTTCTCACTTCCCGTACGACACGCGATTAAACGGGATCAATAGCCATATCATACTAGGAAATAGTGTAAATTAAAAGCAAAACTAGCACTAAATGGCTAGTTTGTTGATCTTCTGGGCATTAGCTCAAGAAGTTATCTATACTACTCAACACCATCAAGAAAAATAGAAACGCAATCAGTGCAGAAGCTCCTGCAGTTATGATTGAACTTTTGGTGTTTCCACCCGTTTTGTAATTAATTTTAGAGTACACCCAGCCAGCAAAACCTACTGCAAACATAAAAGCTATAAGCGTATTAGACATGATGTTATTGTACGCTAAGACGCAGTTTCTGCGCCATACTTGCGAGCGCTACGTGATCGGGCTCGCGACTCATGTCTTGTTTTTTCTTCATATCGCTTGGTTGGGTAATAGGCACTATATGGATGTGGGCGTGTGGTACGGTGAATCCTTCGACCGTCACGCCAACCCTTGGTACACCGAGCACTAACTTCATATTGTTTTGAATACGTAGCACTACGTCCCATAGGTGATGATAAAGCTGATCGGAAGCATCCCACAGGTGATCGATTTGTTGTTTCGGAATAAGAAGTGTGTGACCAGGCATCATCGGGTAAATGTCTAGGAAAGCGAACACGTGCTCGTCTTCGTAAATTCTGTAGCAGGGGACTTCGCCTTTAATAATTTTCGTGAACACTGAATCTTGCATACATATATTGTAGCGTACAATAAGCGTATGAAAAGATTTGTTCGCTTGGTTGTTACATCCTCGTTATGGGTTTCGTTAACCCTGCTCGCATTACTTGCAGGGCTCAACGCATCTATCGGTAACCCTGAGGTAGTAAAAGGCAGTCTGGTTGATTCTGGTGTGTACGAATCAATTACAGACGACCTCATAAACGACTCTCTATCTCAAAATGTAAGTGCTGACATCACACAAGGCTTACGCGAATCCGCGAATCAGGCGTATTCGCCAGAGTTTATTCAAGAAACTTCCGAGCAAACACTTGATGATCTCTATACATGGCTTCAGGGAGATAGCGAAGAGTTCACGGTTTCAATAGACCTCAGGGAAAACAATCAACTGTTTGCGACCCGCTCAGCTGCCATAGCAGGCAACAGGTATACAGGCTTACCCTCATGCCAACCAGCGCAACTAGAGACATTGCAGGGAATTGACCCGTTTACTGTACCATGCCAAGTTCCAGGAATTGCTTCGAGTGACGTCAGTCAATCCGTCTACGACGAGTTCATAGGTAATGATGCACTTCCAGATACTATTGTGTACTCGACAGAACAGGCTCGTACAACATCTGGGCCAATTCCATTAGAGTCAACTCCTGCTATGTTTCAATTAATACGTACGCTACCGTTTATCCTTATCGCATCAAGTATCGCGCTTATTTTAGTGACTGCATTTTTGTACCAAGAAAGATACCGTGGGTTACTACGCATTGGTAGTTTGTTTTTAAGTGCGGGTATTTTTGGTGCCTTGAGTGCAATCGCATTTAGGGTCTTTGCGCTTGGCACGCAAGTAGGGGGCACGGGTTTTCAATCCGCGCTAAAAAGCACTGCACAAGATGTAGCTACGACATTCGTCAGCACATTGACTGCGTACAGTATTGGCTATGTGCTTCTGGGTGGGCTATTTATAGCAATAGGTCTTCTACGTAAAAGGCACTACAAACAAGCGATGGCGCACCACTTCCCGGATGTACCACCACAGCAGAACACGCTCTATCGCTAAATTTGCTCGGAACATAAATCAATACTCGATTTGAGTATTGCAGATATACGCAAAAGAACTGCCTCTGACTCAGCGAGAACGGCTTTTGCCTCAGGAATCTTAGACTCTTCAATGTCGGGAACGCCTTCAGTCGGCGTATGTTTTTCTGTATGATGTTGAGGTTTTTTATGTATTCGATCGCTCATATAAAAATACAGTTCTATACTAGTGAGTAAACGCTCACACGTAGCAATTGTCAATAAAAATACAAGCGGTGGGAGGAAAAACTATTCACCACTGAAGTAACGAGAATCGAAGCACCAGAGTTCATTGGTTTCGTTATCACGAATGTAATATCGGAGCAGCGGAGTATGACGATCAACCATAAAGCACCTCCTTTCTGACTATACCCTACTCGCTAACTAGCGGGGTGTATATGAAATTTCTTATACTTAGTTCATGTTCTGTATAAAGCGCGCCAGGAAGTGGTGGCTGGTACTGGTCATCAACTTATGCTTACCGTACTATATAAAGAGATGAAACAAGTACGGCGCCTCGGTCTTACTGCAAGCCAGTCACTCTTTCGGTTTTTCCTAGCCTTAAGTATTGTTTTCATGGCGATTACTCCACTCGTACTTAGTGGGGACACGATAAAAGCCACGCTGCGTGACGTGAACGCATATGTACGATTCCGCGATGCTGTCGTTGCAGAGAATTCTAACGCAGGAAACTTGCTCGCAGACCCACGCATAAAAGACATCGCAAAAACAAGCTTTACGAGTGACCTACTCCAGCAAAACCTTGAATCAGCCATTGACAATACCTATGTATGGCTTCAGGGAGAATCCCCAAACCCGGACATAAGTATAGACTTTACAAACGCCGAGGCGACCTTCCTTACAAATCTTAGACAGTACGCCCTGCAGCGCTTTGTGGAATTACCAACATGCCAGTTTATTGTTCAGGAGATTGACCCTCTGACAACCACCTGCACGCCCGAGGGAGTGAACGCAGCACAAATTACGCTTGCTATTGAACAGGGTGTTGAGAGCGCAGCCTCTTTGCTACCCCAGACGGTGATTACTGAAGATGATATTTTTGTCGATACGTCAGGAGAGTCTGTATTTGAGAGGTATAGTGACGCCCCAAAATACTACGGAATCGCACAATATAGCGCTTGGATATTATCTGGCATAACGCTACTACTTGCAGCGTCTATGATACTACTCCACAAGCGCAAGGCTGTCGCTGTGCGGTCGCTAGGTCTAAGTATCGTGAGTGTTAGCGTTGGGCTGGCGCTACTTACGTATGTGTTTGGTGTTTTACTGACATCACAAGCAGAGCAGCTCGGCTCTGGACTTGGCGCACAGCCAGCGGTGCAACAACTCACCCAAAATGTCTCAGAGACACTCCTTTTACTCGCACGCCAAAATATCATTACCGTCGCATTATACGTAGCACTTGGAGGACTTGTAGTGCTCATTGCGGGGAACTTATTGCCTCGTGGCTCATCATATAAAGACATCCGCTTAAAGAGCGGCCTTGTGAGTAGCAATGAACGCCCAGGCCAAAAAGGAGAGACCAAAAACAGTAAATACAGGTCAAGCCCTGTACAATCTAGTGAAGATACCCGTGCTAAGAAACCCAAAAAGCGTAATGCTAAGGTTCGGAAAATAACGAAAGGACTAGAATAATGAAGATAGGCATAATTGGCTCAGGTGACGTCGCCCAGAGCCTCGGCCTTGGATTAATCGACTGTGGTCATGACGTTATGATTGGCAGTAGAGATGTAAAACGCAAAGAACTAGAGGCGTGGAAGAAAAAAGGCAAAAAACAAGCAAATCTAGGGAGTACGACCCAGGCAGCAGAGTTTGGTGAACTAGCCATACTTGCAACAGCTTGGCACGCAACTGAGGATGTGCTTGCACAAGTACGGCCAGAGCTCGCTGGAAAAATTGTTATCGATGTTACGAACCCTCTCATATTCAAAGACGACGACACGCCGGACTTGTCGGTAGGTCACAACATGAGCGGCGGGGAAGTAGTACAGCAGAGCTTACCTGACAGCCATGTCGTAAAAACCCTTAACACCATAAACCACGCGCATATGTACCGGCCATCTTACAAAAACGGAAACCCAGTCATGTTTATGTGTGGAAATAATCAGTCAGCCAAAAAACATATCGAGGAACTTCTCGTAGACATGGGTTGGAGTAACATTGTTGACCTCGGGAATATCGAAAAATGCCGACTCACAGAACCGCTCTGCTTGCTCTGGGTAGAATATGGTGTCGTAAAGGACACGTGGGATCACGCATTTTCGGTTATTGAGAAGTAAGCTGTACAGCGTTCGTTAAGAACTAGCAGCAGACTGCTTACGCAGGCATGGAGCAGTCAAAGCAGGCATCTATTTGCGTTGGACCCATATTCGCGAGTGGCACCTTCTGTTCCTGTTTAATCGCAGCCACGAGCCTATCACGTGTGTCTTGCTCTATGTTCCATGTGCGGTCTCGATTACTAGACTTATTTGTCCATGTCGTTGTACTGTCGCAGTCCCAGCAACAGTAACCGCGAAAGTAATCTGGGTAGACGTTTACTTCCTCATCAGGCAGTGCCCCATACTTCACTGCAAAAAACGGCACCATGTCATGTGCGACCATGATACCTGGATTTTCATACAATACTTCCCTAAAGGCGACTTGGAATATCGATAATGCTCCAATTGTTTTGAGTGTTCTATCGCCATCTATCCAGTCGCTGAACATCTCTTCAGTTCGAGGCAAGACCCCTTCAAGGTCGATTATTGCAGCTTTTATGCCCGCCATACTCCCTGGCTTTAAGCCTGCTTCAAATACATTATGTGGTAGTTGAGCACGTATAATGACAGAAACAAGCACCTTAGTCTCACTCGGGTTAGCGTACCGAAAAAGTGTTTCTGGATCGGTAAATCTCATAAAAAAATAATAACACCATAGTGCGAAATAAACACAAACTTATTAATTAATCAGCCCTGTAAATATCAGGGAGTGGCACACAGTAGTGTACGAAATTCGAACAAAAATTTAATAATGCACATTGATGATTTGATGTAAATATGCTATGATGTATCCATTAAGGAAAATCTATGCGAACAACTATCACACTAAATGACAAACTTTACCGAGCTCTAAAACTTCGTGCTGCTGAGAGCAATGAGAGTATTTCTGCAATCGTGGAAGACGCCATAAAGTACCAAATGCTCGAGGATTTAGAAGATATTGAAGAAGCGAGGAAACGAGAGAATGAACCCACTCACTCATTCGACGAACTGGTAGCTGAGTTCAAAAGTGAAGGGCTGCTTTAGTCGTGATTTTTCGGATCGAATATAAAAATAGTGTAAAAAAGGAGTTGCGCAAACTATCCCGTGCTGACCGAATAGTGGTAATCAATAAGATTGAACTTCTCAAAGTAGAGCCTAGGCCCGAAGGTTCTGCTAAACTCAAAGGATCGCGTGATCTCTTCAGAATACGACATGGTGATTATCGGGTTATTTATCAGATCAAGAATGAAGTGCTCGTAATCATTATCATTAGGATAGGCCACCGCCGGGAAATTTATAAGAATCTATAGTTCTTATATTGAGAATAAATGGTACACCTGGCAGTCCGCCGGCTGGCGGATTGAACGCACGTATTAAAACTGCTTCCTCGAAATGCGTTTCTCGGTCGGCCAATCTACCCGCCACGCATGGTAGGCGGGACAGGAAAACACTAAGCCAAGACCATGGCTTAGTGTTTACGATCGTAGGTTCAAATCGCTGGAGTATACACCAAATAAAAAGCCCGTTCATAAATGAACGGACACTTTATTTGGTGCACCCGGCAGGATTTGAACCTACGACCTTCTGTACCGCAAACAGACGCTCTATCCAGCTGAGCTACGGGTGCTTAATCTAGTGCTATGCACTTGTTCTAGTTGTTAATGACACTAGATCGTAGATGCTGGCAGAGCGCCGAAGACGCATTATTATTTCTGACCTAACGGTCGCCAGCTGAGCTACGGGTGCTTAATCTAGTGCTATGCACTTATTCTAGTTGTTAATGACACTAGATCGTAGATGCTGGCAGAACGCCGAAGACGCATTATTATTTCTGACCTAACGGTCGCCAGCTGAGCTACAGGTGCTTATTTTGTCCTAAGACAAAGTTGACTTTACCACAAAACAGGGGTGATTACCACACTCATTATCATGGATGCTGGTGTTCTCACTGAATATTACTTTATGAACTTCTAAGCATGGCTCCAAGTAGTCTGCTTATTCTTTTCTTGCTTACTTCATCATGAGCTGGAGTGGGTTCTACCGGAACCTCTACTGAAGGAGGGTCACCTCGACTCACAGTGTAGTCTTCCGGTATAAAACTACGCTCAATATCCAAGCAGCCTTCTGGGTGCATATTACGAATTCTTGCGCTGTCACTGGGGTGGGTCATGAACTACGCGCAGCGGTTAAAAACGAATTTTCTTCATGGCTTGGTCAACAAGATCGTGTTGCTTGTCTTCATACGGTAGATACAGACTCAGCGTATCGGTTATTTTCTGCTCGTCATCAGGTGCATAATATATGCTTATTGGAAGTGTGAATCGCTTCAGGGGAGAGAGCACAATACTACGAATCGGACCCTCGTCTACAACACTGAACGATTTGAACTCATCAAAAATGAACTGCCGCGGACCGATGCTTACCCCTTGGCTATTCACGACGTACTGGAGTTCGTTCGGCTTACGTGCAGCAAAAGCACCGAACGCTATACCTATAATTACCATGACTATGGTTGATAGTACATCTCTTGTAAAAAAGTATACGAGTATCGCTATAAGCGAGACAGCACCCCCAAGCCAAGCATACCAGCCGGTGCCTTTTTCATGTGATATGTACTCTGAGGCTGTCCACGCAACTTCTTGGGCAGCCGCCGACTCTTTATTTTGTGAAACTTCGTCTGAATACTGCCACTGCGCATCTGATTCTTGCGGTGATTGGTTGTCTTCTTGCATATGGTTAGTATATAGGATTTACGCAGTTTTTGTGTAGTAACAGATGGAAGAACTACACTTTAATAATGACAAACCAGTCAAGTATTGCTATACTCACATCTGTTATTTATGTTCGTCAGCTGAAAACCCATATACGGAGAGGTACCCAAGCCTCTCGATGCACCTTCGAAATAAATTTCTCAGGTGGCCAAGCAAGGAAAACGTTAACTGCCACCGGCAATTAACGGGCATGAAGCCCTTCAGCCACTTGATAAGCACGATACTCTGACACATGATGGTACAATGATTTGCACCATCATGAATCAAAGTACGGAGAGGTACCCAAGTGGCTGAAGGGGACGGTTTGCTAAATCGTTAGGGGGGCGAGAGTCCCCGCGAGGGTTCGAATCCCTCTCTCTCCGCCAATTACATTATTTTGTCAATTTCTGATGGTCTTAGTGATCTTCTGCCGTCATAGCATTGTTTACTCAAATACTCTTCACCAGTTGACTTGAGTACGTATAGCCAGTCATATGCATTAATCACTGTTTTCTTAACTACATATCCTTTTGAGTTAGAGTGCACTCTTCTTAGATCCACCTCAATACTACTTGTATACCTGACCTGCACCCTATAGAGACCTTCACCGTTGTCCACCACCAGATCGTACGCCGCAGACTCCGTAATAGGCAGCAGTACATCCCAACCCATTCTGGTGAATCTTGCAATTGCTTGCGTCACTCCAATATCACCTTTTCGCTGAGTTGTTCTTAAAGCCATAAACGGTATTATATACCGTTTATAAATTATGTGCTAAAATAATCCAGTTAAGGAGAGGTGACCGAGTGGTTGATGGTACTTGTCTTGAAAACAAGCGTGCCGGAAACGGTACCGAGGGTTCGAATCCCTCCCTCTCCGCCATTAAAAAAGGCTCACAAGGGTGAGTCTTTTTTAATATTTAGACATCTTGCGCTTCAAAGTCAGAAACATCGAGAATCACATCACCACCAGGTACAACAGAGCCATCAAGTAGGCGCTTTGCAACTACGTTTTCAACGTAGCGTTGTGCCATGCGTCGCATCGGGCGAGCGCCAAGTTTTACGTCATAACCTTTGGTCACAAGCCATATTTTGGCCTCTTGAGACAACACTACTTGTACTTTTTGCGTGCTGAGCGTTTTATTAATACCTGCAATAATAATATCTATAACTTGCAAGAGGTCATCCTGCGTGAGCGGCTTAAAGACAACCAATTCGTCAAAACGGTTCAAAAATTCTGGAGCAAAAGCACCTTGTTTAATCAAAAGGTCAGTAAAGTGCGCTTCAGCTTTATCAAGGGATTGACCCTCATCAATCATACGGCGAATATCATCTGCCCCGGCATTTGAAGTTGCGATAATAATTGCGTCTCGAAACGATACTTCTTTGCCGTCACTATCGCGCATGACACCTTCATCCAGCACTTGCAGTAGGGTATTCACAACACTTGGATGAGCTTTCTCGATTTCATCAAGAAGAATGACACTAAACGGCTGCTTGCGAACTTTGCTTATAAAACTCAGCTCGCCCTCAGTAGACGCTGCAATCAACCGATTAACATCAGCACTCTGAACATATTGGTTCATGTCTACTCGAAGCAATGCTTTTTCATCACCAAAATACACGCGTGCAAGTGCCTTCGCGAGCTCTGTTTTACCAACACCAGTCGGCCCGAGGAACAGAAACGTGCCAATCGGTCGATCGGGACTACCAACACCGCTCCGCGAGCGACGCAGTGCATCCGAAACAACGCTAATCGCTCGCTCTTGGCTAATAACGTATTGCTTTATTTGAGTCTCAAGCTCAAGTAACTGGCTCGACTCAACGCCAGTACTTACTTGCAGCTTCACTCCATAAGACTGCTCAACAGCAAACTTCACTTCGTCTGCCGTTACAAGTTGACTTCGGGTCATAGAAGCAGTTTGTTCAATCAGTGTTATTGCCGAGCCTGGCATTGCTAGATTTGTGACGTAACGAGTACCAAGTTTATATGCCTCCTGTAGTGCTTGGTACGTAAACACGACTTTGTGCTTGTATTCAGGCATAAACACCGAATCACTGAGTACTTTTATAGTATCGTGCTGACCCAAGGGGGCAGCATGAACAGGCTGCGTACTCGCAACCGCACTGATGGTGCTGTACCGCTGCCATGCTCCGGGGCTCATTGCTAATATCACCCGAACGCTTCCGTTCTGGATAATTGGTTGCAATATGTGTGATAGATCAACAGAGTTTGAACCAGAGCCAAAGAACACTTCTGCATCATCAAGAAATAAAATGATATTTCCAGCGCGTGATGCTTCAGAAAGGGCCTTGAGTAACATCTGTTCGAGCTGGCCAGGCTTCGGGGTATTTGCGATCAAGGTTGGCGCATCAAGCTCAATTATTTGGTTAAAACGAACTGATTTTGGGAGCGTCTTGTCAGTCAAAAGTCTGTTCGCAAGTGCGTATACGCAGGTGGTTTTACCAACACCAGGGTCGCCAACAAGCGTAATGGCTGAACCCCCGCTACCAAGTGCTGATATTGCCTGCGAAACAATAGCCTCGTGTGCAGTCGCGTCTCTAAAAAACCCGTGTTGTTCTATTTCTTGGCTGATATTGTGCCCGATGCGGCGTAGCAGGGGAGTATAGCCAAACGCCCAGTCGCGGCCAATACCCCCAAAACTGTTGTTTTGTTTCGCGAGTGCAATCCGGCTTTCAGTATCTTCGTACCACTCTATAGCAGTTTCTGTGTCTGTCATGTCAAGCTGCAAAACCCTTAATAGTTGCTCATAATCAGGGACCGTTCGAATCAGACCAACAAGCAGCATGATTGCCGAGTATCCACTGAGGCCATAGCGTTGATGATATTCCTCTACTATTGGCCATAGTTTATTTGAAGAACCAGGCTCATCAGACATGAAGTGATCATAAAACGACGAATCAACCAAGTATCTGTTTGATAGAAAATATGCAGGAGACGTACCTGAAATAGCTTGCCATATTTGCTTTGCAGATGGTGATTGAGTGTTGATTTTAGCAAGCACCGACGCATCGAGCAGGTCATCTATCGCATCGCTCTTACTATTCGGCTCGATGATTGCTAAGTCTTGTGTTATCCATGTGATCAGCATGCCTGCTACCAACCCTGGGGCCAAAGCTAACCAAGCTGTGGGGTTTTGCGTAAACAATAAAAACCCACCAACACCAAGACTCAGCGCCAGAACACCAAAAAGTACGTACTGAATCCACTTTTTGTTAAGGAGTAGCGCATAACGGGCGCGGCGAGCGCGGTGAGAAGATACATGCACTATATACTCACTCATACTGTTACGCCCATAAGTGTTAGGATTGGCAGAATTACCAAACCAGCAGGCACCAAGGGCCACAGCACAATAGTTATAATCCCCGATACAGACACAAAAGCAGCCCATAATAGCGCTACAAAGAGTACACTTGTTCGCACGATAGCACCTATAAAGCGTGAAATCCCGTTCTCAATACTGACTTGGAAGAAATTTTGCACATTCTTTGGTGTGTAATCTTGTTTCCACGGCGAAAACAGCGTACGGGCAAGCGTCTTAACTGCAAAAACATTATTTATATGGGCCAGCCGTTGGCCTATTCGAACAACCGTCCAACGCCAGCCAGCACTATACCACCAGCTTATAAGCGTAATAATCATCATAGGCATAGTATAGCGAACAAAAGGTGTAGCCGTTACTGTTTCTGCGCAAAAATTGCTGCACTCACTGATGCAGCTCCACTAAGACGCAACTGTCTTGCTGCAGACACAAGGGTAGACCCAGTCGTAGTTATGTCATCCACAAGAAGAATGTGACGTTTTTTTATTTCGCTTGGATTATGAACGACAAAAGCATTTTGGGGTTGGGTTTTGCGTACATCGCGGCTTGCCCCAACTTGTCGGGTGTGACCTGTTCGGAGTAGCGCGCTCGCATGCTCAAGACTAGCAGACTTTGCCAGCTTCTTTGCAATTAATTCAGCCTGGTCATAGCCTCTTTGACGCCTACGCGACGTAGCGGTTGGCACATGCACCACTATATGACCAGGTAAATAGGGAAGTACCTGCAGTATTTGATCGGCAATAGGTTGTGCCGCTACCTTAACTCTCTCGTATTTACAGGCTTGAACTAATAATTTTGCAAGGCCAGTATACTCGGCCGCAACCCATACATGCTTTAGTTTTGTAATTGGTCGACATTTGCGACAGACAGCATACTCACGAGTAAGTTGGTGACAACGAAAACACCGGCTTGGCACCTGATCTGCTAATAAAGAGCTGCACCAACTGCATATGATAGAGCCTTCAGCTCCACAGCCAACACAAAGGTGCGGTGCAATAAGACTAATGATCGCTTCGGGTATGTGCATGTTGTGATTACTACTGTTGTAAATAAGGTTGAGACGTTTGCACCTCTTGTGCAATCTAAGTTATACTGATGAGTAACAAAAATTGCAAATTACGCAAAGAGAAAGACATTAATTAGTGGAGGGTAACACTTATGGCACGCAGAGGCCGCGACGATGATTTACTTATGGAAGATGAACTAACTGCAGCATTTCTAGGCGAAGACGACATGCCAACAGAAAACCCCGTTACAGCAGCAGCCCCAATTGCACAGGACGACTGGGATGAAGAAGATGCCGTACCAGGACAACTAGCAGTTGATGTATACGAGACAAAAGAACGACTTGTCGTGAAAGCTCGTACAGCAGGCGTCAACAAGAGCGAACTCGATGTCAGTATTTCTGACAACACGCTTAGTATCCGTGGTACGCTTTCAGCAGGGAACGAAGACGATGTAGAAAACTACTTTGTCCAAGAATGTTACTGGGGAGAATTCTCTCGCAGTATTGCACTTCCAGTACCTGTGAAAGAAGACGAGATTGAAGCCGTACTAAAAGACGGTGTACTCACAATCAGCTTCACGAAGGTCAAGCAAGACACCGTAAAGAAAATCCAAATTATGTAGACATTGGTTTTATAGATCAACTAATAAACCCTCGTCAACGGCGAGGGTTTATTAGTTGCAAGGTAGAAAATGAATAAGAGCACCTGTGGTAGGTGCTCTTATTGGACGGTTTACGGAACTTGAATTTAAAGACTAGCTGTTGCCCGGTCCAGAACAAAGCGGACAATCACTTGAGCTAGAGCAACGATAACTAAGCCAATGATAGCGTACAGAATTGTATTTTTAGCGCCAGTGATATTATTGGAGTCACCACCAGAAGTAATATACTTGAGCCCACCTATGATGATCATTATGACAGATACAACACCGACGATGATCGAGAAGATATTAATCACAAGAGCAATGATTCTATTCACTGATTCAGCTGCATCATCTGGACAGTCAGCCGAGCCTAGGCAGCTGGATGATTCAAGATTGCCACCGATGTTAGCTGGCCCATCGATATTTTCCGTTTGAGCAGTTGCTGTCATTGGCATTACAGGAACAAGCAGCAACCCTAGAACACTTAACTTTAATAGTAATAATTTAAACATTTTTATGAACCTTTCGTTATCTATAACTTACTTATACCACAGTAGCGCACTTCATACTATTGGACACGTGTTACTTTGGGCTCATCCTGGAGCAACCCTGACCAGTACGAATCGTACAATTACCTGTGCAAGGGCGACGATTACCAATCCAATAATCGCGTACAAAATAGTGTTCTTGGCACTTGTAATACTGTTCGAGTCTCCGCCTGACGTAATGTACTTAAGACCGCCAATGATAATCATAATAACCGACACAACGCCAACAACGATACTGAGTATGTTTATCACTGTCCCTATAACACCCTCTACCGTTGGCGAATCAGTGGGGTTCGCGCAATTATTTCCACCACCACCTGCAAGTCCAACACCTTCACAGACGGAAGTTCGACTAGAGGTTGTTGGGGTTGGTGGAGGTGTCTGTGCGTTGACCGGGGCACTAACTGCGACGAATAGTAAAGACGTGGAAAGTCCTATCCTTATAAAGTTTTTTAACATATTTTTCATTTCTATAATCTCCTTAATACAAATACTATTATACTTTGTGCTAGAAGTGCAACTACAACACCAATGAGTGCGTATAAAATAGTATTTTTGGCTGAACTTATTCGAGAACTGTCACCGGCAGCAAGTATATACTGCAAACCACCTAAAATGACCATTATCACAGCTGCAATACCTACCGCTACAGCCAGTATTTGAGCAGTTCTTGTTAGAACCCCGTTTGGCCCCACGATACTGTTATTACCGGTGGGTTCAAGATTATTTCTTTCCCTGCAAGCGACAGCGTTCGGATCATCCCTACACACACTTTCAAATAAATCTTTAGGGTTAGTATTTGAATTGTTATGATTATTAGCAAAAGCTATCGGAGAGCTTGTCATTAACAATACTGAAAAAATAAGAATTAACCTTTTCATACAAGAACCCTCGTAATTACAAAACTTATAATTGAGAAAGCGGCTATGCAAATCACAAGACCTACGAGGGCGTAAATTATAATGTTCTTTGATTGCGCAATCGCCTGGGGCTCACCTCTCGACAGTACGTATCTAAATCCGGCTATGGTAATCACTATCACCGCGATACCTCCTGCCACTCCAAACACTATCCTTAAACCCCTTGCGACAACCTCAGGGCCAAATGCTGTTTTGGGTAGGTCTATATCGTCTTGATCAACACTGATGGTGGCATTGCCCACGATAGTGACAAGGCCCTCACTAATTGCGCCTACACTGGGGCGAGGACTTATTAGTAATACGGCACTAATTACTAGAATGGATACTCCGATTGATTTAAGAATCTTATGTTGTAGGCTCATATAATGTTTCTTCCAATAATGTTTACAATTACTACGGATAACCCGGTAATGACAAGACCAATTAGTGCATTAATAATAGTTGTGCGAGCACCCTTAATTTTATCAGGCTCGGCCTGACTAATAAGATATTGAAATCCGCCGTATATTACAAAAAAGCCCGCTATGAATCCACTGATGAATAGTATTATTTCAAAAACTGCGAGCAAAACTTTACCTATATTGCCGGGGTTTGCCAAAAAATCAATCGTTGGGCTGCACTTACCGCCTATTGCAACCCCGTCGAGATACTCATACCAAGTAGGTACAGCATATACAGACGATGCTGGTGTGCACTCAGAAAAATCGTTTCCCAACTGCTGGCTTTCTTGGTTTTCGGTGTCATTTGCTTGCGCGGACACAAGAACAGCGCCACTAAACGTAACCAGTACCAACACACTAAAGAAGGTTACATATATATATTTTATAATTGTATTCATAAATATTTAAACAAAATTATAAACCCTTACTTCCCATTAGTAAAACCCAAGACCATCACAAAAGTACCTAAACCTATTCAGTCTAAGTCGGCCTAAAACACGCCGCCTGGAATAATCCATTGCAAAAACGCATATGTAAATATAAAGAATACAAGTGCTAATATTGCATTCCTGATACGCTCTTTTGCTGCAGCCGTCGCTTGAGGGTTATCACGAGAAATAGTGTACTGGACACCTCCTGATGCAATCATGATAACAATTATAATTCCTACAAGGGAACTTAGTACGTTTGTTCCCGTAACGATGAAGTTAATGATTCCACAGTTTTCGGTTGTAAGCGTAGTCTCCTTGCAATCAGCGTCAAGCTCAGGTCTTTTTCCGTCTTCTGCCAAGTCAGGGCTGCCGTCCTCTTGCGGCTGCTGAGATGTAACGTCCTGAGTGCCACCACCAGTGTCTGTGTCAGGCTCAGGAAATGGTGTCAAGATTGGATCGACTGGTCCGGTATGGGCAGGGCAATCTGGATGGCGCTGCGTGGCACTTTCACCTATAAAATCAAGGAATCTTTGGTCATTAGAGATTTTAATTTCAACAGGACCGATTTGGGATGCTATTGTACCGCATGCCCGCCAACGTGAGTCGCGAACGACTATTGTCTCTGAACCAACATTGGTGGTGTTTGTGAAACGATATCCATTACCGCCAGCACCTCTTCCGACGTATCTAAATGTAGTGTTTGGGCATGATGGAGGCGTTGAGGTGCCCGAGCAGTTGTACCTTTTTATTGCAAGATCTTCGTCACCAATTACCTGATACTCATAGTAAATTGTATTTGCATAGACCATACTCGACTGAGTTAGTACCATCATAAATGCTATTAAAGGCACTGTTATTCCAAGAACTGCTAAATTTATTTTTTTCATCATAATGCCAGAAGTATATCTGAAGCTTTAGTTTTATTGCAATTTTACAAAATAGTTACAGGTTTGATTGATGTTTGAGCTCATACTGACCTGAGCACTGAAGGTTAGCAAATAAATAGTGTTAAGGCTTGTTGCTCTTATACTAATTATTGAATTATTTACTTCGACAATTAATTACTTTTGGTTAGGTTATGTTAATTATAAATATTTCTCTAATCAACTATAAGTGTTATTATTTGATAAATGAACTCCCTTAAAAAAGCACCGCTTTTTCTAACATTCTTTTTTGCTGTTACTATGGTGCTCTTTGGCTTATTGCCATTCTCTAATATAGAAAAAGTGTCTGCTAATCCAGGAGAGTGTTCTTATCAATACGTAGTTTTTGACCCAGGAGACAACAGAAGAGGTGATGGGTATTCGGTTAATGAGCCGTCAATAGCAATTGAGGCGACATCAGACTGTCAAGGAGTAAGCAGTGGGGACATATATGCCCATGAAAAAGATACTCAGTTTATTTTTTCAAATGGAGCAGGGCAGAGAATCATTTGGGCAGGGGAGGCAGAGAATGGAGGCGATGATCCTGGCTCTGCAGCAAACCCTGTATGGAGAAGTGGGCCAGCATTTGAAAGCTTTAGAATAACCGTTGATCAAGTGTCAGAATTCAACAATTTTTTTGACACCAATCCTATTAATCCAGATAACCCTGAAGCTCCCGACCTAAACCCTGATCAGCTAGTTGTTGACTCCGAAGTTTGCGAAGATGCGGGTGGTACTTTTGAAGATGGTGAGTGCATAAGCTCAGCAGCTACGGCCGATGAGTCATCTTGTGCATCCTTGGGCCTTCTCTCATGGGCATTATGTCCGGCCATTAGGACTGTCGAGTTTGGTTTAAATTCACTTGATACAGCGGTCAGAAATGCATTAATACTGCCTCCGGAGTACTTTGAACGTGACTCACCACTCCGTTCTGTATGGGCTAGTATGAGAAACATCGCCCTTGTTTTGCTTGTACCATTAATGCTCGTTATGGTTATTAGTACTGCCCTGGGTTTTGAATTTGTAAGTGCCTATACAGTCAAAAAAGCGTTGCCTCGACTTTTCTTTGCGGCGATTCTTATTACGCTCTCTTGGGACCTGATAGTTTTTAGCGTTATAGCTATTAATGGGCTTGGGCAGGGAATGCTGGGCCTTATAACTGCTCCCGTAGGTGGTTTTGAAAACACTGGTTTATCTGATCTAATTACCCCTGCAGCTGGTGCGACGAGTAGTTTAGTACTTGGTGTAGTAGTAGGTGGTGTGATCGGCATTGGCGGCCTTGCGGTACTTGGGAGCTTCGCACTGAGTGCATTCCTGGTGTTGTTTTTAATCTTTACGGTTTTGGTAATACGAGAAATGCTTATTGTGACTCTTGTAGTACTAGCACCACTCGCACTACTAGCTTGGATTTTTCCTGCTAACACCAGGCTGTGGGGCTTATGGTACGGGACATTGTCCAAAATGCTCTTACTGTTTCCGCTTATTATGATTTTGTTTGGATCAGGCAGGTTGGTTGCATCGCTTGTAGAGCAAACAAGCCCTTCATTATTCCGCTCTGCATTCATAATTACAGCCTACGTAGCACCATACTTTCTAATACCTTCAACGTTCAAGTTTGCAAGTGGACTCCTCGGCAACTTAGCTGGCATGGTAAACGACAAGGAACGCGGTTTGTTCGACAGACAAAAAAAGTTCCGACAGAACAGAAATGCACAAAACTGGCAGGCAACTAAGACTGGCAGTAGGTTTAATGGAGATAGAGCCGGTGCTGCTGGATGGGCTGCAAGGAGGTTCAATAGAGCTGGCGCTGGTGTTGGTGCTGGTGCAAAGGGTAACTTTGGGTTTGGTGCAAAAGGCGTGATTGCCCGTGCCAATAACGGTATCGCTGGCGCAGATGAGCTGTCCAAAGAGAATCGTGCATTTGCCGCACAGGTAAATAACGAAGATACCATGGCAGCATTAGCGCTTGGAGGAGACTACAACACGCTGAGAAACCTAACGCACTTTAAAAAATTGGAAGAAAAAGATGGAAAAGATGCAGCCGACAAAGCAGCAAGAGATGCAGTTAACGCTGCAAAAGTCATAGGTATTAATGGCAGGACAAAATCAGCAGCTTCAGAAGCGCTGGCTAGATCAGGTAAGGTTATTGAAAACAGAGACGAGGCCAAGCTTGTATACGCTACTGCTGCCGGTGGATCATTAGATAGCAGCGGTGAGTTCATAGGAGCCAACCCTTCTTTATATAACTCTATAAAAGGAAGGGATCAATACACCTCAAGGCAAGTTGGTCGTCTCGATATTGGAAGAGGCAGCCCTAAAGGTGCAATGGAAGATTACACAATGGCAGAAATTGGTAAGATGAAACCTCTAGCAGCAGTTCAGTTTGCCAAGGAGGCAGCTGAATATATAATTAATGACCCTACTGCTACCGATACGCAGAGGGAACATGTTGCAGAACTACTTATAGCTGCTGAAGGTAATCCATACACAAATGCAGTTCAACAAGATGCAATTAGGAAGGCTAAAGATGAAGTTAAAGAGCATCCTGATGGAAGCATCATAATGAATAAGGCTCGTGCTAATGCTCAGAATAGAATGTATAGTAGACAGGGCGTAGACCCTGAAGGTAACCCCCAATTTAACCCTCAAGCACAACCTATCGCGACACCACCTCAGCAAGGTCCACCAACACCACCTCAGCAAGGTCCACCAACACCACCTTCAGGGAATTAACTAAGTTTATGAGGCAGAAATAAACCATGGGAACATATAAGGTACTTCAAGACATCGAGGCAGAGGATAAGCTTCTTGGCCCATTGACACTTCGTCAGTTTATATACGCAATTATCGTAATCTTCGCGTGTTTTGTTGCGTTCCAGCTTTCTATGGTAAACGCCTTTCTGGCATTACCCTTATTGCCTGTAATCCTTTTTTTTGGACTCTTAGCTGCACCATTCGGTGGCGCCCAGTCAAGCGAAGTGTGGTTACTTGCCAAAATAGGCTTTTTTCTAAAACCACGCAAGCGAATATGGGACCAGGCTGGTATGAAAGAACTCGTGCAAATTACAGCGCCAAAACAAATTAAAAGAGTGCTGACCGACGGATTGAACCAAAGTGAAGTAAGGAGTAGACTTGGTGCACTCGCAAACACACTAGACAG
>JBGTLD010000016.1:0-6537 GCA_041744275.1 Saccharimonadales bacterium (SeqCode)
TGGGAGCCTGCGGTTTGCATATCAACACGGGCAAACTATCCGCGGACCACTCTGTTCTATTAAGTACACCACCAACCCTAAACGCACGACGTACCGCGCAGCGGTCGTGGTGAGCAAAAAGGTACACAAAAGCGCGGTTGTTAGAAACCGTATTCGGCGTCGTATATACGAAATAATACGTATTCATGCTTCAGGTTTTACATCTGTAAATGACATTATCGTCACGGCATTTAGTGACACGATTGCGACCATGCCAGCAGATGAATTGACTGTTGTTTTGCGGGCACAACTTCGCCAAGCGGGTCTTATAGAGAAATAATAGACAAGTTGTTGAACTATCTATCAAGTAGCTATAGGGCGGTTCACTCAAGACTCAAAGAGTTTGGCTTATACTCATATCGGGTTATCATAGAATAGAAATAAGGAAACACAATGTTTGATTCGCTGATCGTCCAACCTATCTTTAACTTACTCGTATTTATTTACGCAGTGATTCCAGGCCATAACTTTGGACTGGCGATTATCGTGTTCACTATCGTTGTGCGCATATTGCTCTGGCCACTGGTTAAAAAGCAGCTTCATAACGCAAAAAAGATCAAAGCACTGCAGCCAGAGCTCAAAAAGATCAAGGCCGCAACCAAAGGTAACCGTCAGAAAGAATCCATGATGGTTATGGAGTTGTACAAAGAGCGAGAGATCAGCCCGTTTAGCAACATCGGTATCTTAATCATCCAGTTGATCATCCTTATTGGGTTGTACCAAGGACTGCTCCGCGTCGTACAAGACTCGTCGGCCGTGCTAACCAATTCATATGACTGGATCAATAACTTGCCATGGATGCAGCAGCTTGCGGCAGATAGCTCTCTTTTTGACGCAACACTCTTTGGGGTCGTTGACCTGACACGTGCAGCAATTGGCCCAATGCCATTTTATGTGCCAGCGTTCATACTTGTCGCCGGTAGCGCCCTTGTGCAGTATTACCAGACGCAGCAGTTGATGCCTAAAGACAAAGACGCTAAGAAGCTCAAGCAAATCCTTAAGGAAGCGCAAGAAGGCAAACAAGCAGATCCATCAGAAATGAACGCCGCTATCAGTGGTGCTATGCGCTACTTTATCCCCGTTATGATATTCGTATTTACGATTGGGCTTGCGTCGGCATTGAGCTTGTACTGGTTTGTTGGTGGTCTCGTTGCGTACATTCAGCAAGCAAGTGTGCTGAAGCAAGACGAAGAAGAGCTCGAGGCAGTTGCCGACAAAACAGTCACCGCTACCGATAGAGCCAACAATGCAATCGAAGCCGAAATTGTTGAGAAGCCTACCAAGAAGAAGTCAGCCAAATCCGGGAGCAAGAAAGTCAAGTCTAAGAAACGGAGGAAATAGATGGAAGAATCCATACAGTTCGCAAAGAAGCACCTCGAAGATATTTTGTCGTTTTTTGGTCTTAACACAGACGTTCGCGCTACCACGGAAGATAATGAAGTTATAGAACTGGACATCGAGAGCACGCACCTAAACGGCTTTTTGATTGGTCAGCGCGGCGAAACCATGCGTGCGATGCAGTTGCTCGTGAGTAGTGCGCTCAAAAGCAAAGGTTTTGAGAATTCAAGGGTCAACATAGATGTTGCAGGCTATAAAAAGGCCCGAGCAGAGCGATTAATCGAAACAGCAACCGAGTGGGTCAAGAAGGTTATCGACACAAAAGAACCCATGCATTTGGAGCCTATGAACGCAGCAGACAGGCGCATTGTTCATAAATATGCAGACGAGCAAGGTCTTAAGACAGAGTCACAGGGCGAGGGCAGGGACCGCCACGTTGTGCTGCTGCCACCACAATAGTGTTGTATTTATTTGACATTTGTGATATAATATAAAGAGAGTAGGGGAGCGAGTGCTCCTCTTTTTTTGTTTATTTCTTATGAAATGCTCGGGCGGCAAACGTAAACGCGGCACAGACAACAGCAAACAGCGAGAAGTACAGAAACGGAAATCCGGACTCATTATTAGGATTGTTCGTTATTTGTGCAAACTTGGGTTCTGGCTGCTGTAGAGCCTGTTTGTTTGGCTTGGGCTCAGACGTGACTGACTCAGACAAAACATTAGTGTTCGTATTTTGTTCATTTTGGGTAGGGTTAGGGGCTTGTGGGGTTGGCGTCTCTGGAGTCACCGCCACTTCTGTATTTTCTGTCTCTTGTTCTGGTTCAGGCTCCGTGACCACCGTTGGTTCGTTCCCGGCTATCGTTTCTGGGTTGGATTCGGTTTTTGGATCATGTTGCGGCGCATTTGGATCCTCAGGACTCACGACATCAAAACCAGGCAGTCCTGTTGGCTCTTCGGGGTCGTTGGTGCCAAAGCCAGGTAGTTCCATCGGGTCATCGGCATCATTAGGGCTACTTGAATCTTCTTCTGGAGAAAGAGTAGGCGACTCACCAATAAAAGGATCACACGCATCGTCTATGCCGTCTTGATCTTCATCTTGCCCACTCGGCTCGCCGTAGAGGCATATCTCGTCGCTGTTTAAGATACCGTCGCCGTCTATGTCGTTTTCTGTCTCTGCGACATATACAATCCTCTGCACATCCATAGGTTCGCCCGCCACGCTCGTGCCGTACGTATGTAGTGTGTGGTATCCGGGTGGAACAGATTCGGGTACAACCAACTGTGCCGCATATTCACCGTTGTCATTTGTTTCTGTGGTTCCGAGTTCTACTGGGTCAGAGCGTAGTACAAATCGAACGGTTGTGTTGGGTGCAAATTGTACCGTTGGCGTGCGAAGTACATCTATCGGCTTAAATTTGTAGAGAACGTTATTGTTAGGGTCTAGGTCAAAGTTCACAACGTTTAGTGCTCGGTTAGTTTTAGGCACGTTTAAGATGTCTAAATTATCTTTTTGCATAAGAGAAAGGTCTGGGTTTGGACTTGGCATAGGTGCGGTAAAGCTAAACGTCTTTTGCTTTATTTTATTGGCTAGCCTAAGATGGCCAAGCTTGTTCGGGTGAAAACTCTCGCTCCCGAGTGGCCCTTCGGAAATCTTTCGCCCAAATACCTTTAGGTCACTGTTGCCAGCCGTGAGGCCATTCACAGCAGTGTTAGAGCCCATAGTTTCGCAGAGTCTTTGCCCATCAAGCGCATCTTCCACGTCTACGTAAAACACCCCAGCTCGCTTTGCGGCGATCTCTACACTCTTATTCAAGTAGCTCACCAATTGGTTGGCAAACACCGCCTCGGCTGAGTTGAAACGTACGTTTACGCCGCAATCACCATCTTCTTTTATAATGCTCGGGTAGCCAACCACATATAACTGCGTTTTTGGGTTCGCACTCAACAGTTGCGTGTATGTTCTCGTGAGCTCAGGAACCAGCCGGTCTATTTCGTACAGTATTTCAAGCCGGTCCTCGTAGGTTGGAAAGCATGTGTCAGCCTCTACACAAATCTTTAATTTCTTTGCAAAACCTATATCGTTGCCACCGATTGATATTGTTGAGATTGAGGGCTTATGAAATGTCAAATGCTGGGATTGTGTTCTGTATCCTGGGAGCAAACCAGTGATGATCTCGTTAGTAAATATTTCTGCGGCTTTTCCTTTTGCTTGAGGTCTAGTATAAGACTCTGCAACCCCATTTACATCGTAGGTTGTAGCACCGGAACATGCTATAGATTCTGCGGTTGTTCCAAGCTGGGTTCCAAGTAAGTAAGGATACGACAGTAACGAGATGTGGCACTGATTGTCGTCGGTGTCGGTTATGGATTTATAGCTATATGCTCCCTCTCCTGCTGCAAACGAATCACCAAGGGCTAGATAGCCACTGTAGTTTGTTTGCTTGCCACTTGGCGACAGTAAATAGTGTTGTTCGCCATCTTCGTAAGAAGCAAGAAACTTCAGCGTATAGTTATTTACAAACCTCAGCGCACTTATGCGTTTCACTCCACTAGGTATAGTGAGTTTGTGTATGCGGCTTTTGCAGCTCCCGATAATATCGTCCCAGCTGAGCTGCGTATTGCAACTGTGCGTATCAACAACCTTAATCTCTCCCTTTGTATTTGATTTTTCTCCAACCGCAACGTATCTTCCATCGTTCGATATTGCCAAGTACGGGTCTGGGCTTGACCCGTTACCATACTGATGTCCCGGCGACACAGGCATTGACTCAAGTGTCTCGAGGTTCACCTTCATGACCTCACTGCTTGTACCGGCGTCTACCACCATCCAAGTACCATTGTTAGAAAATCCTACGGTGTGTGCCCGTAAGTACGGAACACTACCATCCTTACCGGTAATTGCGGATAACTCAGTACCAGGCTTTTTATAGAAAAAATAGCTACGGTCTGTGCGAACTTTACGCTCTAGCGTAGAGCCAAAGTCACGAATAAGCGCATAACGTGACATCCCCGGGGAGCTTCCAAAAGCTGTTACTTGCAGTGCGCTACTTGACCCAGGTACTGGGGTGACCATCATCGGCCTGCTTGTATTGCCATTGGAATCGCGAGCTAAGTACCCATATAACTCCGAGCCGGGCATCCTCAAGTAGCTGCCAGTAGACGACCCATACAGAGCATTCACAACACATGCATCTTGAGCAATCTCTGTGTATACAGTAAAGCCAATCCTCAGTTGGTTTCTGAGCTTAATGCGCTCTTTTGTGCAGTCGCTGTTTCCCGTGCGTAACCATAAAGGAGCAGCAGAACCAAAGTCAGTTAGTAGCTCTACGTTGTGTGGTTCTGGTGATATCCACGCCGACTGCTCGGCTGCTGCGGTTAAAAAAGAGAGTTGAGATGCAAATAGGCATAGTAAAAAGCTAGAAAAAACCAAGAAGGTTAAAGTCCGCCTCAATACCATTGCTACACCACCTGTAAAGAAATATTAGTTCTTAGTATAAACGAAGTAAGCGTTAAACCAATGAGTTTTTAGTAGTGTTTCACAATCGCTTGTTTGCTGCAGAGTATAGCGGTCCGTAAATGATTGCTTGCCGACTGTGCAACCACGAAAGACGCAGAGCACTCAAAACCAGAGCTAGTCAGGCGAATATCTTGTCTTTTAATTTCGTTTGTTCTTAGAAAATCTTCACTTGAAAAAAGAACCTCGTAAAATGACTCATAGGATTTTACGACCTCATCCTGAGTTAACCTTTCGAGCTTATTAACCACAGTTAGATCAAGAGTGCAGTAAAGAGTTCCTTCGTCTATTTTTTCAGATGATTCCCCGCAGTTTTTATCAAATGTAACCTCCTCGGCGGGGCCGGTGAGTTGTTGGATTTCTTCGGCAAGTAGTTCAAGTTCTACGGCAGCTTTTTCAAAAGACTTTCGCTCGGTGTGAATACTCAAAGGCATGTATATTGCAAAATAGCCTACTACAAACACCAAAAAAACATACAAAGGGTAGAATCTTTTTTTGTTGAGACTTGTAAAAATGCCTGATTGAGATTTTTTAGCTGTTTTCTTAGATTTTGTTTGCTTCATAAAGCTATTCTACAAACAGTTTTTATAAACTGCTAACGTTTCTTGTGCCATTTTCTGCCAAGAGTATTTCTTTACCTGGTTGTGTCCACGTTTTATCTGGCGTTTGCGTAGAGCAGGATCAGAAATCAAGGAATGAACCACCCTGGCCATATCGTCCACATTGTGGGGGTCAAAGTACAACGCTGCATCTTCGTATACTTCAGGCAAGCACGTAGCATTGCTGCTCGCAACTGGGCAGCCGTGCACCATAGCTTCGAGGCCTGGTAGCCCAAAGCCTTCGCTCAAAGACGGCAAAACATAGCACTCGGCATTTTCATAGAGCCACTTCAGCTCCATGTCGCTTACAAACCCTGGGGCAACAATAGAATCTTTGTGTTCGTTTTGACTAAGCCACTTCTCGTAATCAGCCTTAAACTCGTTTTTCATTTTTCCTGGCAACACGAGCAGTAACTCAGGGGTATCTTTTTTGAGTACCGCAAACGCCTGCATAAGCCGCTCCAAGTTCTTGTGAGGGAACGGAGCACCGACATGCATAATAAACGGCTTACTGACACCATCAAGCGCTTCAGACGCTCCTGGAAGGGGTGGCTCGCTGGCTTCATACGTTACGACAATCTTGTCTTTACTGAATGGATGTAACGAAGAGATATCTTTCGCGACATAGTTTGTTGGTACAATGATCGTTTTAGATTTTCGGTGACTTTGCCAGTACAGGAAACGAAGAAGTTTTACACCAAGTTTATGTACAAGTGGGTGAAATCGGCTTGGTCGTGTCATGCGAAGCATTGTCAGATCGTGTGTCGTCGTCGCGATAGTGCCAAAATACAGCAGTGGCTGTTGGGTCATCGTAAAGTTCACCAGATCAGGCTTTAATCTGTATAGTTGCCAGGCAAAGCCAAGTTGCTGCAGTGGATTAAATGAGAACTGTTGGAACGGCGCCGTAACAGTCGTAAAGTTCGGGTTCGTCATCTGCCAATCATCATCTGGTTCAACAAGTATTGTATAGCGATTCTCTGCATCAATGTTCTGTAGATGCTCAACTAGCCGGGAAGCATACCGCCCCGTACTTGAGCGGCGAACACG
>JBGTLD010000017.1:0-5667 GCA_041744275.1 Saccharimonadales bacterium (SeqCode)
GTTGCAAAAGTTGCAAAAGAAGTCTTAACTGGCGAGAGCAGTACTCCAGAGCAAGCACCGGTCGCAGAAGCTGAACCAGAGGCTGAGCAAGCTCCCGCAGCCGCGCCTTCAGTTGCACCAAGTGAACCAGTCGCAGTACAATCACCACCTGATGACCAGCAAGCGGGCTCGCCCGCCCCTGAACCTGTCGCTGCACCCGAGCCAACGCAGCAACCAGTTGAAACCCCAACAATGCCATTACCAACAAGCCCTTTAACCACTCCGCAGCCCGAACCAGTCGTAGCCACTCCACAACCGCAACAACCCGAACCTGTTACTCCTGATCCTGCATCGCAACCACAAATCGCTCCAACCCAAGCACCTGCAGCATTCACGCAACCAGCTCAACAAGCTCAAACGGTTGCAGAAGAACAAAATGCTGTTCAAAACCAAATTGACCAAGCTGTTTCTAATATGACCTCAACCGAGGATCCAGTTACCGAAACTGCGCCTGTATCCGTCGTAGCCTCAGAACCTACGGCCACACCCACTACGCAGTTGACGCAATCAGACGACTCAGTACAGCATATCGAGGTTGCATCTGCGCCAGCTGACTCAACCGCGCCAGCAACAGAAAACGCTGCTGCAATGGCAGCCGCAGCCAACGAAGTACTGCAACCTCCTGTTGTACCAGCTGCAGCACCCCAATCAACAGAAGCAAGCGATAGCGCAAGCGGCAAAAAAGTCATTCAACCCTTGAACGACCTCAACGCACAGGGGCCTAACTTGCAAGAGCTCGCCGCAAAAGAAGAAGCGATGAACGCCAGTGCGACACCACAACCACAACCAGCTGCAAACCCCGCACCTCAACCAGCTCAACAAAACCCTCAAGCTCCAGGGGCTACTGTCGCACCCAACAACACCAACGGTCCAGATCCAAACTCTATCGCATTGTAGAACTTACGTATGAGACTGAACAAATACGTCGCTCAAAGCACCGGTATGTCACGGAGAGCGGCTGATACCGTGATTTCTGAGGGTAGAGTGCTTGTTGATAGCGCGCCGCCCAGTCCAGGTCACCAGGTACAAAGCACCGATATCGTGACACTTGACGGGCAAATTATTACAGTCTCGACTAAAACGACGACTATTATGCTCAACAAGCCCCCGAAATACGTCTGCTCAAGGGACGGCCAGGGGAGTATGACGATCTATGAGCTTTTACCAGAATCACTACACCACTTGAAACCTGTTGGGCGCCTTGACAAGTATTCGTCTGGTCTCTTGCTACTGACAGATGACGGCGAGCTTGCACACAAGTTAACGCACCCAAGCTTCCGAAAAAAGAAGACGTACGAAATAAAAATATACCCAAGCCTCAAACCAGAACATGCAGAGGCCATAGACGAAGGTGTAGAGCTCGAGGACGGCCTGAGCCGCTTGGAACTTACGCAACTAGATCAAAAAGGGATTCTGTGGAAAGTTGGTATGTACGAAGGTCGTAATAGGCAAATACGTCGTACGTTTGGTGCGCTCGAGTACAACGTACTCAAACTTCACCGCACTCATTTTGGTGATCATGTACTGAACGACCTAAAGATGGGCTCGTGGAAATATATAGAACAATAAGACTCAAAAAAGATGTCGTATTGGTTGCTGGTACGAATACACACGCAGTTATCAATGGACGTATTGATAGTTAAAAGCACGCACCAACACATGGACACAAGATATCGCA
The DNA here is from genome assembly GCA_041744275.1 of Saccharimonadales bacterium (SeqCode). Taxonomy (GTDB): domain Bacteria; phylum Patescibacteriota; class Saccharimonadia; order Saccharimonadales; family JBGTLD01; genus JBGTLD01. The sequence continues at coordinate 1,718 of JBGTLD010000017.1, forward strand.
CTCAGTTATGCGCTGTGAGAGTGCTACAAAGTCTCTTGTTTTTGTATATTTCTGACGGCAGCCTGTATCTGCCTAAGCGCTATTTTTGGGTGAAGTGCAGCAGGATAGTAGAGACATGCAATGCTCGATCCTTGCTCTATAACTTCACTAACTGCAACTTTTCTGTACGAAACAACAGCTATAGGCAGGGCAAGACGCCCTAGAACTGCTTGGTGGTCTTTTAATATATTTGAGCCCCTCATCATACTCAAGTGTCTCATAGAGACTATAGTATCAATGTGTTGTTTAGGCAGCCTACCGAGCGCCGTTGCGCCGACAGCTAAGCCGAGTAATGATTCTCGAGACTCTTGTATTAATTGTGAATCGATTCGTTCATTATCTTCAGAATTTGCATGAAGCAGCGTGATAAAGTTTCTTTCGATGCCGTCGTCAACGAAACCGCCCGGGAAGTACATGCTCGTTCTGTAGGGTTCAGATAGATGATCTGAATCGTAAGCATCTGTGACGTCATCACCTGATAACAGCATATTGCTATACGTCACTCCAGGAAAAGGCTTATCGTGTAAAAGCTGCTCGTACACAGCAAGAGGCACACCACTCATAGGAGTAAATTCATTCATCATTATACATTAACACTTAATTTAATTATGTCAATTTATGTTGTTCTGTTACACTTAAGTAAATGAAAAAACTTCCTATTGTGGCAATTGTTGGTAGAGCGAATGTTGGCAAGTCCAGCCTGTTCAACGCGATATTAAAACGCCGTGAAACAATCGTGGCCCGTGAGTCTGGCACCACCCGCGATAGTATTACGGCAAAAGCAGAGTACGAAGGGCAACATTTCTGGCTCGTAGACACTGCTGGTATTAAAACTCCAGAGGATGACTTCGAGTTCACCATCCAAGAACAAATCACACAAGCCGCTGACAGTGCCGATGTTATTTGGGTGGTCATTGAGGCAAACATTGCTATAAACGATGAAGACCGCCGCGTTGCAAAAAATGGCCCACAAGAGCAAAAAACCAGTGTTTTTGGTAGTAAACAAGAGCGACAAGAACGTAAAAGCATACCCAGAAAACTTTACTCGCCTCGGTATTAAAACCATACTTCTCACCAGCACTACCCAAAACCAAGGAATCGAAGATCTACTTGAAGCACTTGTCGATAATATTCCACGTGCCGTTCAAGAAGACGACGAAGACACGGTGCACATCGCACTGCTTGGCCGGCCGAACGTCGGCAAATCGTTCCTATTTAATACACTCGCGAAGAAGCAGCAGGCGGTCGTGGCGGACGTAGCTGGCACCACCAGAGACATTAACCGCACGCAAGTTCGGTATCAAGGCAAGACCGTTGAAATCATGGACACAGCCGGTATTCGCAGAAGTGGCAAAATAGGCAAGGGTATTGAGCATTTTTCTGTTATTCGATCGCTTGCTGCTATTGAACAGTCGGATGTATGTTTACTCCTTATGGACGCCAATGAACTCCATGTAGCACTCGACCAAAAAATCGCAGGGATGATCAAGGATTCAGGTAAGGGCATGGTGCTTGTGGTCAGTAAATGGGACAGCCTAGAAGAGAAAACACCATTTACACGCGACCAGCTGGCAGCCCAGATTAAGCGCACATATGAGTTTGCACCATGGGCACCACTGATATTCACGAGTGCTGTGACCGGACAAAACGTTACCAGAATTTTTGAGCAAGCTTTAGAAATCGTCGAAAAGCGCAAGAAACTTATTAAGACCAATGAACTCAACAGGTGGCTCCGAAATACTGTAGATTTACACCCGCCAGCAGGGCTCAAAAACCGTGCACCACGGCTTAATTACATAGTCCAAGAAGACGACAACCCGACTAACTTCAAGGTATACGGCGCCCATACGAAGTTCCTCCACTGGAGCTACAAGCGGTTCATGGAGCGTGAGCTACGCGTGGCGTACGGATTTGAAGGCACCCCTGTAAAATTCTGGTTCTTCGAGAAACACGAAACCCACAAACATGGCAACAGCCCCACCAAAGCCCCCCGCAAAAAGTAATATTATATGCTTAAGTAGTAAAGTTACAGCTCTCGGTTTAGCCGCTTATAGACCGATTTTCGTATGAGTTCTTGTTGCTCAGGAGAAAAAAGCTCGGTAACACGATATCTTCTGCAAGCAAAACTACATGCCCAAGCATTTGCTCTGCATAGCTATCAATAGACTCAGGAGAAGGCTGTTCCGATAATATCTCTGCAAGCCGACTGGGGTATGTATTACCGAACTTGGGTGTTGCCATATCTCTATATTATAACACACTTGTAAATATTTTACCAGTATTTTTACTCAAAGCTTTCTGTATTATGCCTGCACCAATGCTATACTAATGGTTATGAACGAAGAAATTATTACTGACCTAAAACAGTTTATTTCAGCTAGCATATCGCAACAAACAGCTGAAATACGTGGTGATATAAGTGAGTTGCGTGGTGACGTAGGTGAGATACGTGGTGATATAAGTGAGTTGCGTGGTGATATCAAACGTTTAGATAATAAGATCGACGATCTCTCGGCAAGTGTTGCGGAAGCTATAGAAGTTGGGCACGAAGCCACTGATAGACAACTAAAAAATCATGATTCTCGGATTTGCCGTTTAGAACAAAAAGCAGCATAAACTGTAGTTAGTCGTTACTCGTGTTTTACATTTAAACTTTATACTTTGAACATTTAACCTTATACTTAAAGTTAATGGCACTATTTCAACGACAAGACAAAACAAACCCAAGTGCAAACTTATACACGTTCGGCCAAGAGAAAACAGTTTTAATAGTAGGTCTCGGCAATATAGGTCGTGAATATCATAAAACACGTCACAACATCGGCTTTGCTTGTGTAGATGCATTTGTGCATAAAAACGGACTGTCTGAGTGGATAGAGAAGAAGGACCTCAAGTGCTACTTGAGTACAGGTCATATTGGCGACTCTCGGGTACTCGTGATAAAACCAACGACATTCATGAATAAAAGCGGCGAAGCCATACAAGCGACGAGTCACTTCTATAAAATATCAACTGAGCAAACAGTGGTAGTACATGATGAGCTTGATGTACCATTTGGCCAAATTCGGTCACGTAACGGCGGCTCAGCAGCAGGGCACAATGGCATTAAGTCAATTATTCAACACTCTGGAGAAGAGTTCGGGCGAATTCGTGTCGGCATTGGTGCAGAAACACCCATAACCGGGCAGAACTACGTGCTGAGTAGATTTGCAGCCACTGAAGAAGAGCAGATTCCACATTTAATTACAGAATCGAACGCAATCCTCTCTGAGTACGTCCATAGCGGAAAACTACTATCCGACACGCGAACATTTCTCGTGTGACTTAGCCTTCGTCTTCTAGGCTTGCAAGGAACTGTTCTGCGCCTGTAGCAACTTGACCATCTTCATAGCTAATGTGCGGTTCTAGCTCTGCACGCATTCTCGCCAAAGCATTCGTGACAAGCGCCAAATGCTGTGCTGCATCGTTACGTAGTGTGCCTTGCGGGTACATACTAAAGTCGAAGTCCTTCACATAGTTAGTACGCTCAATTGCACGTTGTTCAATATCACCAGCTCGATCTAGCGGTTCAACCAGTTCAAAAAATGGCTGGCCAAGTATGTCGCGTTCTTGCGGTGTGAAGTGTATGAGCTTTTTTTCTGGGTCAATATCCATATGGCCTCTACATTAATCTCTGGCTTCTTCGCCTACGAACTGTTCAATCTCGCACATACCGGTATCGAAATAATACTTTAATAATTGTTCGCTCAGGGCTGTCAATCGCTCAATTTTTGTAAGCATGCTTCGGCTTAACCCTTTTTCGCGAAGTTTCGCGTAGTAACCTAATTCGTCAACACATATTCTATCTACGAGCTGTCCTGTACACTCAATACTCACTTCATCAGCAACGCGGGGAGTACCTAGCAATTCTT
>JBGTLD010000018.1:0-11380 GCA_041744275.1 Saccharimonadales bacterium (SeqCode)
TGTCAGCTGTTGTTCGAGGTAAGCTGGCACTTGCCCCATTCAATCCTAAGTATAGAATGGGGATGCTTGTCATTGTGCCAGTGCGAACAATAGGTGGTTCATAGTTCAGTATGTTCAGGGAGTTTGCCTGCTGTTTCTTTGGTTACTTTCTTTGTCAGTACAAGAAAGTGATAAGGATGGTTCTTTGAAAAAAATAAAACTGTTTAACTAGTCTCTTTTTCAATATAGTCTTTAAGGTCGTCTTTCCAGTCTCTTGACTCAAAACCTGTCGATTGCAGTTTATCTAATGACAGGGTGCTTTGCAAAGGCCGCGGGGCAATGCCGTCTTTACCGGCATAGTATTCGGCGGTGGTAGCGTCGGTAACGGTCAGTTGGTTGTAGCCAGCGAGTTTAAAGATGCTGCGGGTGATATCTGCCCAAGAGGCTGATTCTCCGGCGTTGCTGACGTTGTATGTGCCGCCCGGGGCATGAGTGGTAAGTAGGTGGTCAATTGCCCTCACAAGCTCGCTGGTAAATGTTAAGCGGCCGATTTGGTCTGCTACGACGGTAGGGGATATTCCTTTTTGTCCAAGATTAAGCATGGTACGCACGAAGTTGTTGCCCTCCCCGATAACCCAAGACGTTCTGAGGATGTAGTGTTTTGGGGCAAGACTCACCGCAATGTCACCGGCAGCTTTGCTCGCGCCGTACACAGACAGCGGGGCAAAGGCTTCGTTTTCAGTGTGCAGGGTGTCTGTACCGTCAAACACGTAGTCTGTAGAAATGTGCACGAGTACGGCACCATGCTGGGCTGTAACCGCGACTAAATTAGCAACAGCATCAGCGTTAACCTTCCATGCAGCCTTACGACCTTCCGGGGTCTCTGCCCCGTCAACGTTTGTATATGCAGCAGCGTTTATGATTACGTCGATACCTGACCAATCAAAATTCTTAACTGAATCTTGATTTGTAATATCAAGTTCGTCAATATCGGCAAATTTAGCATTTGGGTATTGCGTGCACAAGGCAGTTCCTAGCTGTCCTTTAGCGCCAACTATAAATACACTAGTGTTGTCCATATTGCTATACCTCCATTGGTTGAATTGCTGAGAGAAAGGGGTGATTTTTGTCTTTATCCGAAATTTCTGCTTGAGCAAGGTCAATTGGCCATTCTATGCTGAGTGCCGGGTCTGTAGGTGTTACCAGCACATATTGAGTCTCGGGGCTCCAGTGGTCATTCACGAGATATGTATATACGGTGTTATCTTCAAGTGTTTGAAATGAATTTCCACAACCTTTCGGTACATAAATGGCGTCACCTGGAGTGAGTGTAAACGTTTCGGTAACTCCAAATCCATCACCCTTTCGGAAATCCACAATTGCTGCAAATACCGAGCCGCAAGCGATTGAAATAAACTTATCCCAGGGTTCTGCATGGATGCCTCTCGTGACACCTTTTTTTTCGTTGTATGAAATATTGTTTTGCACAACTTCGAAGTCAGTAGGCAAGCCAAGCTGCATCAACTTTTCTCTCTGATAGTTCTCTTTGAACCAGCCTCTGTTATCTCCGTGCACTGCTAGCCTGAAGTGTAAAAGTCCAGGAATCGTAGTATTACGCATGGTTAGCTCGGAATAGGTGCTTGGGTCAAACATTACTTATTGAGTCAGTTTCACGCCTGTTGCATCGGCAATTTGGAGTATCCAGCGCTCGAGTCTATCGACTTTATGACTAAGCATCAACATTTCTTGTTGATACTCATTAATTAAACCCGCAAGTCCATCAACAGTGTCAATCAGCTTGTTGGTTTGTTCTTTGGTAGCTGTTTTGTCTAATAGTTCACGTATTTCTGTAAACTCACCTTGCATATAGGTAAATAGTTTTGTGAATTGGTCATCGCTCATAGTTCTATTGTATCAGGTTATGTTCCATAGCTTTGCGAGCATGATGCGATCGTTGTCCCATGCAAAGTTAATACTTTGAAAATCTTCTGGCTTCACCCAGTGGAATGAAGCGTTTTCATCTGCATTGAGTCTAATGAGCGAGGGGTCTGTAATCTCACATATATAATGAACGGTTATCATAGGTATGCTGCTGTCGTCCCACTCATAAACAACAGTACTTGAACCAAGGTACGACATAGCGCCAATAGTTTCTTTAGTAAGCCCAAGCTCTTCGTTCACTTCTCGGTACGAGGCCTCTTCGAAAGACGAGTCAGTAACATCTACAAACCCACCAGGAAGATCATAGAATCCCTTCTTGGGTTCTTGGGCTCGTTCAAACATAAGTACAGTATCTTCATGTTTGATGATGACATTACACCCAGGCTTTGGTGCAATGTAATTTCGGTACTCACAAGAATCACATTTTGAATTCCATGTGCCTTGGTATACGACATTGTTACCGCACCATCCACAGAATTTTTGCTCATTGAGCTGCATTACCGTTATTGTCCCTGGCTCTTGTATTTCGCTTCTGTCGCTTCTTTTTGAGGTCGCCACCAGGCTTCATTTGCGCTATACCAGTCGATGGTTTGCTGTAAACCATCCTCAAACGTTGTGTACTTTGGTGTCCAGCCAAGCTCATTCATGAGCTTGCTAGCGTCTATGGCGTAGCGCATATCGTGGCCGGGGCGGTCGTTGACATGCTCATAATCGGAAGAGTCTTTACCCATTTTATTGAGTATTAACTCAACAACGTCTTTATTATTTTTCTCCCCATCAGCACCAATGAGGTAGGTTTCGCCTGATTTACCCAACCCTATTATTTTCATGACGGCTGCATTGTGGTCGTCTACATGTATCCAATCACGAACATTTTCACCGCTTCCATAGAGCTTTGGTTTGCGGCCTTCTAATATCTCAGTAATTTGACGGGGAATAAACTTCTCTACATGTTGGTAGGGGCCATAGTTGTTTGAGCAGTTGCTAATGGTTGCCTGAACTCCAAAACTTCTCGCCCAGGCACGCACAAGCATGTCCGAACTGGCTTTGCTGCTAGAGTAGGGGCTTGAAGGATTATATGGTGTTTCGGCAGTAAATTTGGCCGGATCATCGAGTTCAAGATCACCATATACTTCATCGGTTGAGATATGGTGCAAGCGCTTGTTGTTGGCGCGGACTGCTTCGAGAATGCGGTATGTGCCGATAATGTTCGTTTCGATGAATGGCCATGGATTCTGCAGGGAATTGTCGTTGTGTGACTCGGCGGCAAAGTGCACCACGATGTCGGTAGCTTCCACAAGAGGGTTGAGCGTTTCGGCGTCACATATGTCACCAGTTACAAATGTAATCTTATCGAGTACTGATGCAAGATTATCTGGGTTACCGGCATAGGTAAGCTTATCGATGACGGTAAGTTGATGGTCTGGGTGATTCTTAAGAACGTAGTGTACGAAGTTAGCACCGATAAATCCTGCGCCACCAGTTATAAGCATTTTCATGACATGTTCTCCTTAGTGGCTTTATTGTATCCTGTTTTTTGTTCGATCTCTGTTGTTGTTTCAGTTTCATCTACTAAATGTATCTTTCACAACAAATTTGAAGAAGTAGTGGGTGGTGAAATAGGAGAAAACCAATGTTTTGGTAGAATAGCATCATGAAGAAACTTATAGCATTTGATCTGGACGGAACACTTGCACCCAGCAAGTCGCACTTTAACCCAAGAATGGTTCTACTTTTTGATCGGTTGCTTGAGCACTTTGATGTCTGTGTGATATCTGGCGCAAAGTACGATCTATTCAAACAGCAGTTTTTGTCACAAATTACTTCTGAGCCGCATCTATTAAGTCGTTTACACCTGATGCCGACTAGTGGAACCCGTTACTATCGCCACGAAAAGGGTGATTGGAAATTACAGTACGCAGAAGACTTTAAAGCAGATGAAAAACAACAGATCGTTCAAGCTCTCGCAGAAGGCTTGGAAGAATCTGGGTTTGCCTCAGATAAAGTGTACGGAGAAACAATAGAGGACCGCGAAAGCCAAATAACACTGTCTATACTTGGCCAAGATATTGTAGCTGAGCTTGGTGACGAAGGAGTGCACATTAAAGAAGCCTGGGATCCAGACGGCAGCAAGAAGCTTGCAATTAGAGATATCGTCTCAGCCAAAATTCCTGACTTTAGTGTTCGTGCAGCGGGCGCAACGTCTATAGACGTAACTCGACCAGGAATAGATAAAGCGTATGGCATGGAGAGGCTACTAGATATTAATAAGTTAGAAAAATCAGACATATTATTCTTTGGAGACAAAATTATTCCCGGCGGAAACGATTATCCAGTTGATGAAATGGGAATTGACTGCATTGCTGTACGTAGTTGGGAAGACACTGCGTACGCTCTAGAAGGTATAGTAAAGGTTATATGAAACGAGTTATTGTAAGTGGCTACTTTAATCCACTCCATGGTGGCCATGTTGATATGATCGAGTCAGCAGCTCAACTAGGCGATAAGCTAATAGTTATTGTGAACAATGACGCACAGCAGCTACTTAAAAAAGGCAAGGTTATACTCGATGAGCAAAACCGCTACAGGCTTGTAGATGCACTTAGCGTGGTTGACGAAGTTGTGTTGTCGGTCGACAATGAGCCTCCGGTTATCGAAACGTTACGCCACATAGCCGAACGATATCCAAAGGATGAGCTTATATTTGCCAACGGTGGCGATCGCGATTCAGACAAGGTAACCCCAGAGACGCCTGTTTGTCATGAACTTGGCATAGAGATGGTCTATGGTGTTGGCGGTGATAAGGTTGATTCTTCAACCCGCATCAACCAAGCACTCGGTCTACAAGACTAGTTATTCCACGGTCACTGATTTCGCGAGATTGCGTGGGCGGTCAACATTTAAATCTTTATGAACGGCTACGTGATATGCAAATAGTTGCATGGTAATAGCTACCAATAACGGCTGTAACTGCTCGGATGTTTCTGGTATGTATATTACGTCATCCGCAAGATTTTTTACTTTTTTATTTCCTTCAGTTGCAACAGCAATTACCGGACCACTTCTGGCTCTGATCTCTTCAATGCTGCCAAGGGTTTTATCAATTAGTGGCCCGTTTGTGGCGATTGCAAACGTAGGGAACTGCTCGTCTATCATGGCGAGGGGTCCATGTTTCATTTCGCCAGCAGCAAAACCTTCTGCATGAATATAGCTAATTTCTTTGAGTTTTAATGCGCCTTCGAGTGCACATGGGTAGCCATAGTTTCTGCCTAAATACAAAAAGTCTGTGTAATCGCTGTATTTGACTGCAAGTTTTTGGATTGCGTCACTTTGTTCTAAGACTATTTTTGCTTTGTCTGGCAGGTTGGTTAGTTCATCAAGAAGGGGTTTGTAGAGAGGGCTCTTACCCTGACTTAAATAGAGGGCGATTTCTGTAAGTACGGTCACCTGTGCGATGAAAGCCTTGGTGCTTGCAACAGACTGCTCAAGCCCGGCATGACAATACACACCGGCGTCTGTCATGCGGGCAATGGTGGATCCAACGGCGTTGACGACACCAAGTCGTAGTACACCGTAATTTTCTACTTTCTTAAGAGCTGCTATGGTATCGGCCGTTTCACCAGATTGTGAGATAGCTAGCAATGCAGTGCTCCTCGAAAATGGCTCATTGCGGTATTTAAATTCACTCGCTAGCTGCACTTCCACTGGAATACCAGCCAGTTCCTCAATTAAATATTCACCAACCATACCTGCGTAGTACGATGTGCCACAGGCTACAATAACGATCCGATCTATATATCGTAATTGATCGTTAACTTGTTCTAGGCCACCAAGCTTAATAGTGTTTGAGTCAGCTAAAACTCTACCGCGCATGGCCGTTTGAATTGTTTGCGGTGCTTCATGAATTTCCTTAAGCATGTAGTGGGGGTAGTCACCAAGGATCGCTTTTTCATGATCATAATCAAGTAGTTCATGGGCGCGCTGTACTTCAACGGCATGCTGAATATTGTGGATAGTTACTTTGTTGGCGGTTACGACAGCTACCTCATAATCCTCAAGGTATATAACTTTTTTTGTGTGCTCCATGATTGCTGAAGCATCTGATGCAATGTAGTGTTCATTCTCACCGACACCAATAACGAGAGGGCTTGAGAGTTTTGCAACATAGAGGGTATCTTGGTCACTAGAGTGCAGTGCGGCTACTGCATATGCCCCAACCAAGTCTTTAATAGTGGCCTCAAATGCTACTCTGAATGATTTGTGCTTTTTAAGATAATGATCGATCAAGTGAGGGATTACTTCTGTGTCGGTATCAGATTGAAAATCATATCCTTGAGTGGCTAAGAAGGTCTTTAGCTCTTGGTAGTTTTCAATAATGCCGTTATGTACAACGAATATTGATTTGCTGGAATTAAAATGTGGGTGTGCATTTTGGATAGTTGGCTTACCATGCGTTGCCCAACGGGTGTGGCCAACACCAATGTTGCTGCGAGCATCTTGATTATCATTGTATTTGTCCTCTAGTGCTTCTACGCGCCCAACTTGCTTATAGTTTGTTGCAGTTTTGCCACTAAGAAGTACCATGCCTGCTGAGTCATAGCCTCTGTATTCAAGCGCTTTTAGGCCGCTTAAAATAGGCTTTACTGCTTGTTTATGGCCAATATATCCAACGAACGATTCCGCACATATAAAACCTCACTTTTGAGTTACCAGGACGCTCTTGCGCTAGGTTATTGTAAGGTGATGGATAAGACTTTTTGCAAACTTTTTTGAAAGTTTGCTTTCGAGAACTGCTGAGCGGTTTGTTTTATATCACGAGAGTTATATTTACCTGGATTAAATGATTTTAGTGTCTTCATGAGGCTTTCGGGTGTTTGCGCATCGAATAGCTCGCCAGTTTTGCCAGGCTGCACATAATCGAGTGCACCACCAGCGTTTAGCGCAATGACAGGGAGCCCTGCGGCCATAGCTTCAACTGGCGCAATACCAAAGTCCTCAAAGCTTGGAAACAAAAAAGCCTCGCTCGCATGGGCGTATTGCACAAGTTCATCATCAGATAGTCTGCCGGCAAATGTAATAATCGGGCTCGCAAGAGATTTAAGCCGTAGGGTGTCTGGCCCCTGACCAATAACGGTTAGCGGTAGTTTGAGTCTACTACATGCCTCGATGGCGATATCGATACGCTTCATAGGTACATGACGGCCCCATATTACGAAACCATGTCTCTTTTGTGTCTTCGGGCTTTTTATGGAATTAAACTTGTCTATATCGACAGGCGGATGCACTACAACGGAGTCGCGGTTATAGTAGGCTTTTATATCTAGCTGGATGTGCGTTGAGTTTGCAATAAATACATCTACTTTTTGAGCAGCTTCGTAGTCGAGCCTTCGGAGCGGCCGAACAAGTAGTTTAAGTCCAAGCCGAGCGAGCCATACTGGTTTAAAGCCCGGGCGTTTTATGTATTCGTTGTAGTGTCGCCAATAAAAATGAACAGGTGTATGTGTGTAGCATATATGTATAGTTCCTGGCTTTGTGCGAATATGCTTTGCTTCGCCGTTTCCGGTTGAACTTATAACGACGTCGAAGTTAGATAAATCTAGGCCCTGAAACCACCTGATGCGTAGTAATGGCAAGAACTTACGCAGTTTGCTAAATGGCCAGCGCTGTAAATAGCCCGTGACGACCTTATTATCGAGCCGTGTACGCCATTCATCTGAGCAATAACTCGTGTAAATTGGTGCATATGGGTACAGCTCATGAAGTGCCTCGACGACCTTTTCGGCGCCACCACCATATAGCCAGTCATGTACAATCGCTATCTTTTTATTATTTGCGGGCATCGATTGTTTCTACTGTTGAAGATGGTAAGGATAGGATAGCCTTATCGCTGGTCACCAGAATGAGATTGTGTGCCTTGGCGATACTGATAAGGGTGTTGTCGAATGGATCTAGGTTGGCTGGATTATACATGCGATAGTCTTTCAAGTCTTTATGATTTAAGGGGAGAAAGTCAAGTTGCAGAGTCTCTGCCATATTGATAATTTTTTCCATTGTAGGTAGTTTACCTTTTGATGCCTTGATGTGCATTTCCAGTATGCTGATAGAGGAGACATATATATTGTCCGCTGCCAATAGCTCTTTTTTGGCATAGTTACCTAATCCGAGCCCAAGCACAAACCAGATAAACGCGTTGGTATCAAGTAAGAACTGACCGCTGTTAGTCGAGGGGCTTGTCATACATGTCCTGTATCATTTGCTGCCACTCCGGATCTTTGTGTTTATCGTAAGCCAGCAGAGCATCAATATCTTGTTTCGAGAGCTGTTTATTTAATACTCCCAGCTTTCGCTTAGGTTTTTTGGGTGTTTCGACGACAAGCTTAACTTCTGGTTTGCCGTAGCTACCAATATAAATCTCCTCGCCACGCTTGGCGGCGGCGATGTATTTACTAAGATTTGTTTTTGCATCGTGGATGCTTACGGTTTTCATAGTTACATGTTAGCTAAGTTAGCTAACTTTGTCAATAGTCTACTTAGCGCCTGAACCGCGAATCACTGCACTAATTGTTCGGATGAGTATGCCAATATCCATCCAGAAGCTCCAATTTTGTACATAAAAAAGGTCAAGTCTGCGGCGTTCTTCAAAATTAATGTCACGACGCCCTGATATTTGTGCCAGTCCCGTGAGACCAGACTTTACTGCGAGAATTGTGTGCTTCTTTTCGTAAGCATTAAGTTCCTGGGGGATAAGAGCACGCGGCCCAACAAGACTCAAGTCACCGGTAAATACATTGAATAGCTGCGGTAACTCGTCGATACTGCTTTTACGCAGGAAACGACCAAAAGGAGTTACTCGTGGGTCTTTGGTGAGGAAATCACCATTTTCTCGGTACTTACGGGCAAGTTCCGGTTTACCCATAAGCTCGAATGCTTCTTCGGGAGTGGTGCCGTCGTATTTGCTGTACTGTGTTCTAAATTTAAAGACCCGGAATTCCCGGTCAAATCTCGTGAGTCGTGTTTGGCGGAAAAATACCGAACCTGACGGATCGTGCAACTTCATAATGCAGGCAATGACTACTAAGAAAGGCCAGATGAAGAAGAGTAACGCCGTAGTAGCGATAATATCAAATATTCGCTTGGCAATTCTTCCCCAGCCTACAAGTGCGGTTTGATGGACGGCAATAATGGGAAGCCCTGCAAACAGGTCAACTTGGATGTTGCCAACAAACAGGTCGCTGTTGCCTGGTACAAACCGGTATGAAATGTGACGAATACGGGCTATTTGCAGTATTTCGTTGTTTTTCTCTTGATTCTTATAGAGCTCAGTCTGGATGATGCCATGGATAGGTGAGCGTAATTTTTCAAAAGCTTCTTTAAAATCTGTGTAATTACGGATATTTCCATGTGGCTTGTTTGCAACGGTTGCAAGCACTTTAAAACCAGTTGACTTGGTGTTTTTAATTGACTCTGCAATGTACCCGGTTGCCGCCGTATCACCAACGATGATGACATTACTAATACCATAGCCAAATCTGAAGAGCGCACGCCGTAATACACGAGACATAGTTCGGAAGATGACTAAAAAGCTAAAGCCAAGCGCAAGGCCGTATACCGGAACTAGACGAGCAGGAAACAAATCACCGCCACTTACAAAGTCGTACCCAATCACCACGAGTATGCCGATGAATGATCCGACCAATATACGCCCCAGTTCTGCGAAGCGTTTTTCGTATACCCGCTGGTTGTACAGCCCAATAAAGCCGTGAACAGCTATCCATAGCGGGAGCACCGTAACGGAAGCATAAAAATAGGTGAGTGCCGGGATTTGCTCAACAAGTGGTCGTGGGTCGAACTTTACACGGAGCACGTACGCTACGACAAACGCACCGGTTAGCGCCAAGAAGTCACCGAGCATTAAGAATATTGCGTATGCGAAGGTGGAGTTATTTCTCATATTTTATGAACCCTATCCAACACTTACCTCCGTTTGTGAACCCTATCCAACCAAAGCTTGCCGATTTTTGCTTCGCAATGTATCGTTGGATACATTTTGTCGTAAGAAATCGGACAATCTTTTGCCCGAATCAGCTTCTCTAAATCGAAGGAAGTATTGAATAGGATTCATTAGGGCTATTGTATCATCAGCAGGCTAACCTGATATACTACGAGCAAATTATGAAATTCAAACTACGCAAAAAACAAAAAAGAGAAGTAAAACGAATTACCGAATACTTGATTAGCGGTGGTGCGTTCTTTTGGTCAGGGTACCTGACGTTTTTTGTACTTGATAGCTTATTGGGTGCATCGTTCTTTTGGTCGAAAGTAACGGCCACGCTTGTTGGTTGGACAGTGAATTATCTGCTACAGCGTTTTTGGGTGTTCAGTAACCCTAAGCTGGCGAAACATCAGATTGAAACTGGCCGGCGCTACCTTATTATTAGTTTCGTAAACCTACTTATTGATTACTTCTTAGTACTGGGACTAAAGAACATTGGCATTTCACCGTATATTGGACAGTTCTTTTCAGCTGGGTTCTTCACAATCTGGAACTACCTTTGGTATAAGTTATGGGTTTTCCCAACGAAGTTTAAGAGTAAACGAGCTGCTAAGAAGTCAGTATGAGCAATACAATTCGCCCAACGAAAAAGCAGAGACAAACACTAGATTTTATCAGCCAGTTTATCGCTGAACATGGTTACAGCCCGAGTTACCGCGAAATTATGAACGGCTGTAATTACACTTCGGTTGCGACAGTCGCGCTTCATGTTGGAAACTTAATACAGCGCGGTCATATACGAAAGCGTGACAGGTCGGCTCGCTCACTGGAAGTCGTGAAACAAACCGAAGTTTATGAAGAGGCTGTTATTGACGTCACGCCTGCTGAAGAAAAGTGGCTCGTGAATAAAATTGAACACTACTTTCGGGAAGTTGAGCAATCGAGTGAAGTTGAGCAACGTCGCATAGATAATTTATACGTGTTGATAGGTGCGTTAAAGGTATTAGGCTTTGAAGGAGCATCCCAAGCATTCATCTCGCGATTAAGTGCTTTAAAAATTAATAAAGACGCGTAGGCTCTTACGTGTTCCGTTTTTGCTATACCAAAATAGGGTAGTCTTCTTTCCAAGAAGCAAGCTCTCACACTTTTTATGTCAGTAAAAAGTGTGCAAAAAACTGACAGGCGACTGCAGGAACACTATTGCAACCAGTACCAGTAGTTAGCCGCGCCAAAAGAATGGCAAGCATCCCCTCGCCTTATGTAAGATTGCTCGGGGCAGCTTTTGGCTATACTCGGCTAACTACTGACTAATCACATCGGTCCTGCAGAGCCTGGAGGCACAACGGCTATGGCCATAGCCGTTGTGTTCAATAAGTACGCTAGTTCCGTGGCCTTAACCCAGGCTCACCAAGACCGGTGTCTTACTTCAGGGTGTGACTGAATAGAGCTGGCACTTGCCCCATTCGA
>JBGTLD010000019.1:0-9334 GCA_041744275.1 Saccharimonadales bacterium (SeqCode)
GTATATTTTGTATAATTGAAAGCTGTTATATTCTATGGTCAAAAACAAGGAAGTAATCGAGTTAACAGGTGTTGTAATTGAAGCCCTTCCAGGGACTCAATTTCGTGTCGAACTTGAAAATGGCCATAAAATCATAGCTCACGTTGCCGGTAAGATGCGAAAACATTACATTCGCTTAGTACCAGGTGACAGCGTGACGGTTGAGTTAACCCCTTATGATCTTACTAAGGGCAGAATCACCTACCGCAAATAATTTATAAACATTTAAGCAGTGTGTCATAGCCACATTTTAGGAGGTATGATCCGCATGAAAGTGCGTGCAAGCATCAAGAAGATCAGTCCAGACGACAAAATTGTTCGTCGCAAGGGGCGTCTCTACGTTATTAATAAACTTAAACCGAAGCATAAGCAGCGTCAGGGGTAATTGTATATGGCACGAATTTCAGGTGTAACCATCCCTGATGGTAAGCAAATCCATATAGCTCTCACTTACGTTTACGGCATTGGTCGTAAGTTCAGTGGAGTTATTTTAGAAGAAGCAAAAGTAGAGCCAACAGTACGAGTTAAAGATTTAACAGATACTGAGGTAGCTCGTATTCAAGATGTTATTAATGAAAACTACACCGTTGAGGGGGAACTCCAGCGTATTGTAAGTGGAAATGTAAAACGTCTAAAAGAAATTAACAGCTACCGTGGTTTGCGCCACAAGCAAAATCTACCGAGTAAAGGGCAACGTACTCGTACGAATGCTCGCACACGCCGTGGTCGACGCGTGGCAGTTGGTAGCTCACAACCTAAATCAGCATCGAAGACATAAGGATACACTATGGCAGAACTATCTACAGCAGCGCGTAAGAAGAAGTCAAAACGCTCAGTACCATCTGGGCAAGTTCATGTCCAGGCGACATTCAACAACACCATTATTACCTTTACCGACAGCCAAGGTGGTGTACTTGCAGCATCAAGTGCAGGAGCTATGGGATTTCGTGGTTCTAAAAAGGGCACAGCCTACGCAGCGCAAGTTGCAGCTGAAAAAGCAGGTGCAGTTGTAAAGCAACTACACGGAATGAGCAAAGTTGACGTATTTATTAAAGGAATCGGTCTCGGTCGTGAAGCAGCTGTTCGCTCGCTTCAAGGACTAGATATTCAGGTTGAGAGTATCAAAGACGTAACAGGTGTGCCACACGGCGGTGTTCGACCCCGTAAAGCACGTCGGGTTTAAGGAACTACTATGGCAAGAGATACACAATCAATCGTTAAGATGTCACGACGTGAAGGCTATGCGCTTCACCCTAAGGCTCACAAAGCACTTGTAAAGCGCTCTGTTGTTCCTGGTGGAGCAGCGACCGGTCGCTCAAGTCGTAACAAACCAAGTCAATACTCACTACAACTTCGTGAGAAGCAAAAAGTTAAAAGATTGTATGGGTTGCTTGAAAAGCAGTTCAGTAATCTTATGGTTGAAGCATCGCGCAAGAAAGGTCAATCAGGAGCAATGCTCTTGGAGCTCTTAGAGCGTCGTGCAGACAACGCTGTATATCGTGCTGGTCTCGCACCATCACGACGTGCTGCTCGTCAACTCGTTACTCACGGCCATTTCATGTTGAATGGACGCCGTGTCGATATTCCCTCAATCCGCTTAAACGCTGGCGACAAGCTCGAATTGCGTGACACGAGCAAGAAGAATGAATACTTCAAGAATTTAGATGATATTAGCCCGGCTCCATCCACTTCTCCGGCTTGGATCAAGGTTGATCGTAAAAAGTTTGTCGTTTCGATTGCCGGTGTACCTGCTCGTGAAGAAGCAGAACCAGACATCAACGAGCAACTAATTGTGGAATACTACTCACGTTAAGAAAGGCTAAAGGAAATATATTATGTCAAGAACAATCCACATCCCAGGCGTTGTAAATGTCGATGATCACCACGCAACGAGTGCGACATTTGCAGTTGAGCCATTACACACTGGCTACGGCATGACCCTCGGAAACAGCCTACGACGTGTGCTGCTCTCAAGTATCGCTGGTGCTGCTGTTACATCGTTTAAGATTGAGGGTGCAACTCACGAGTTTACAACTGTTGATGGTGTTAAAGAAGATATCGTCGACGTTATGCTAAACCTTAAAGGTGTTCGCTTCCGTGTATTTGGAGACGATGTTCAGTCACTCCGAATAGTCAAAAAAGGCAAAGGTGTCGTAACGGCAAAAGATATTCAGGTTAATGCTGATGTAGAAATCGTAAACCCTGAACATGTCATTGCAACTATTGACGACGACAACAAATCAAGTTTTGTAATGGACCTAGTTGTTGAAACTGGCCGTGGTTACCGAACAGTTGAGGAAGTAACCGCACACAAAGCAAGTGACATGATTGCAGTCGATGCAATCTTTAGTCCCGTACAACGCGTTCGATATAAAGTAGAGAATACTCGTGTTGGTCGTGTAACCGATCTTGATAAGCTGCTTATAACTGTCGACACAGACGGTTCTATTACTCCACGTGACGCCTTTGAAGAGGCATCTGCAATCTTAGTAAATCAGTACACCGCGCTTGCAGGACAGACCCGCGTTGAGGTTGCATCTCCAATAACTACTGAGGCACACAATGTTTCAGAGGATGAAGACGCTGCAGAACTCATGACCCCAATCGAAGACCTAAACCTCACGGCACGTACAACCAATGCACTTATCAACAACGACATTCACACACTGAAAGACTTGTTTAGCTTGAGTGACATAGAACTACGTGAACTGAAAGGCTTTGGTAGCAAAGCACTCGATGAAGTTAAAGAAAAGCTAGCAGAGTTGGAGCTATAACATGCATCGACACGGATACAAAGGACGAAAGTTCCATAGAGAAAAGGATCAAAGAAACGCTTTGATTAAAGGACTTGCAGACAGTCTCATTAAGTATGAGTCTATCGAAACTACGATTCATAAGGCTAAAGAAATTGTGCCATATGTTGAAAAGTTGATAACAAAAGCTAAAAAAGGTGATCTTCACAACCGACGTCAGGTGATTAGCGAACTCCAAACAATCAGCTCTGCACACAAGCTCGTAGATGAAATAGCTCCAAAGCTAACAGCACGCAATAGCGGCCATCTCCGAATTGAGCGTACGACTATTCGACGCGGTGATCACGCACAACTCGCACGAGTAAGTTTTGTTGATGATCTTAGCGAAGCTCCAGTTGCAAAAGCTGCACCTAAAGCATCAGTAGTTAAGCCGAAAGCCGAAGCTACAAAAGAAGCAAAGCCGAAAGCTGCCACAAAGAAACCAGTAACTCCTAAAAAGGAGGCAAAATAATGAAAACATATAGCGCTAAGCCTACTGAAGTTATACGCAAGTGGTACGTTGTTGACGCAAGCGACACGACACTTGGACGACTCTCAACCCGTATTGCTACCAAGCTTACAGGTAAAGAAAAGCCCATGTTCACAAGCCACATTGATACTGGCGATTTTGTTATTGTTATCAATTCAGACAAATTAGTCGTAACTGGCAATAAGCTCGAAGATAAAATCTATTACAAGCACAGTGGTTATCCTGGTGGTCTCCGTGAAAAAACACTTCGTGAAAAAATGGAGAAAGATTCTACGGATGTTATCTTCAAGGCAGTTCGTGGCATGCTTCCAGTCAATAAGCTTCGTGATGCACGACTTGCTCGTCTTAAGATATACGCAGGTGAAGAGCACAATCACGCTGCACAGAAACCAGAGACAATGAATTTAAAGGAAGGTAAGTAATATGGCAAACGCACATTACTTCTACGCACTTGGTCGTCGCAAAAGCTCTACAGCTCGCGTTCGTCTAATGAATGGCAAAGGTGACTTTGTTATTAACGGACAGCCAGCTGCTGAATACTTGAGTGATAGCAAGAACCTTCTTCATGAACTTATGCGACCATTTACTGCAATTGAGACAGAGCGAACCAAGTTCGATGTCAGTGTTGTTGTGAGCGGTGGTGGTCATGCAGGTCAAGTCGATGCAATTCGCCTTGGTATTGCAAAAGCACTCGCTATCATGAACGAAGATCTTAAAGGTACGCTTCGCCGTGCAGACTTGCTTGGCCGTGATCCAAGAGAGAAAGAACGCAAGAAGTTCGGTCTCAAGGGTGCACGTAAGCAACGACAGTTCACAAAGCGTTAAGGTTTTGTTAAAACACCAATCGAAAATTAATAAACCAGGATATATTCCTGGTTTATTAATTCGTCATGATTAATAACCGTGACTCATGTTGGATACGTTATAATAGAGGTTAGTAATGAATAATGTGATATTAACCGGATTGCGCGCAAACGCAGATTTGACACTTGGTAACTACCTAGGTGCGATTGTGCCTATGGTTGATATGGCGCGTACAAAAGCCGACGATTACCGCATTCATATGTTTGTACCGGACTTGCATAGCCTCACAACACCAATAACCTATACAGAACTACAGTCACAAGTAATTAATAATGTCAGAATATACGCAGCTGCAGGGTTGCAGTTTGATCACTCAAACATTCATATATACAGGCAGAGTCGAATATCTGAACATAGTGAGTTAACATGGATTCTTAACTGCTTTACCGGCTACGGCGAAATGCAACGTATGACTGAATTCAAGGACAAAGCTGCTAACCTTAATGAAAATCGTATTAGCGTTGGATTATTCAACTATCCAGTACTTATGGCTGCAGATATTCTGCTCTATGACGCCTCGTATGTGCCTATTGGTGAAGATCAAAGACAGCACCTTGAGTTTACTCGTGATATTGCTCAGCGTATGAACAATCAATTTGGTGAAATTTTTGCCGTACCAAAATCAGTAAAGGAGCAATACGCATTTGCAGGCCGAGATTCAGGACTACGTATCAAAGACCTCCAGGATCCCGCCAAGAAAATGAGCAAGAGCGACGCCCTTGGTAAGGGTGTCATATTCTTGGGTGACTCTCCAGAGGTCGCTTACAAGAAGATTATGTCTGCAACGACTGATAATTTTGCAAAGATTGCAAATGACCCCATTAAACAGCCGGGCATATCGAACTTGCTTGATATTTATACGCTTTTAGGTGGGGATGCAACGGAGTTTATTGGACAAACGCAATACGGTGCTTTTAAAGAAGCTGTTGCAAATTCAGTAAGTAATTTCTTACAAGCATTTCAAGTGGCACTGGCGGCTGTTGATGATCAAATGATTATAGACAAGCTTGAAACATCGGAAACTGTCATGAAGGTGCTAGCGGGTCAAAAACTCCATCTTGTACAACAAGCGGTTGGTCTGCGTAAGTAATCTTATGGAAGAAGAAACTCAATCACACAAAGGTAGACGATTTGATGTAGTGGCAGTATCTATGTTACCAGACTTAAGCCGCAGCTATGTGGCGACGCTTATTCAGGCGGGGAGTATTACTGTTTCTGGGAGAACTGAAAAGCTCGGGTATAAACTGAAAGTAGATGACACGGTTGATATTAATGTAGACCTAAAGACACTACAGACAATACCAGATATTGAATTGCCGGTGATTTATGAAGATGACAACGTGATTGTAATTAACAAGCCGGCTGGAATAATTAGCCACAGTCGTGGAAGATACTGGTATGAGCCGTCTGTCGCCTCATTTGTACGCCAGAAAACAAATCAAGAAGGTGATAGGGCAGGGATTGTTCACCGGCTTGACCGTGTGACCTCTGGAGTCATGATATGCGCAAAAAACCAAGAAACAATGACCATGCTTCAAAAACAATTTGCAGACAGAAAAGTTCAGAAAGTATATTCTGCTGTTGTGTTTGGTCACCTTAAAGAACCGAGAGCTAAGATTGATATGCCTATAGAGCGCAACCCGAAGGCGCCAGCTACCTTTCGTGTTGGCACAAATGGAAAACCCTCAGTAACGTTTTACGAGGTCATACATAACAGTGAACACTATGATCTTGTTGAGCTAACGCCTCAAACAGGACGCACGCATCAATTGAGGGTGCACTTGAAGCAATTGGGTCATCCTATTATTGGGGATCATCTTTATGACGGTAAGTCGTATGAACGACTTTTACTTCATGCAAAAGAGTTACATATAGCTATACCTGAACATGGCATAAAAACATTTGCGGTGCCGAATCCTCCCGAATTTGAGGAAATACTTTTGAAAGATGGGGGTGTTATTTCTTGAACTTGTTGCTACACAGCGCAACCCATTCCCAGCTTGAGCAATTTATAGCGCAACCTTCACATGCATTAATGCTGAAAGGTGATATTGGAGCAGGAAAGAAACACACCGCACAATGGGTAACGAAAGAGCTTTTAAACTTACAATCCATAGAAAAAGTGCAAAGCCATCAATACGTGAGGCTTATATCACCTGAGAAGTCGGTGGTTTCTATAGCGCAAGTTCGTGACGTAAAGCAGTTTATGTCACTCAAAACAACAGGAAAAACAAGGTTACGGCGTGTCGTATGTATTTTTGATGCGCACCTGATGACAGTTGAGGCTCAAAACGCCCTCCTTAAAATTCTTGAAGAGCCACCAGATGACAGTGTTATTGTTTTGACTGTTAACGACGATAGATCACTCAAAGAAACAATATATTCGCGTGTTCAAAAAATTACTGTTTTGCCTGTTTCTCTCAAAGATAGCGCTGATTATTTTGAAGGCTTTAGTTCTTCTGAAGTAGATAAGTTTCATGCACTCAGCACTGGCTACGTGGGGCTTATGAGTAATTTGCTCACCAAAAAAACAGATCACCCTATGATTGAAGCTATTAATACGGCTAAGAAAATAGTCACGAGTACTACATATGAAAGACTGCTTGTTGTTGATGCCTTATCTAAAAACAAACAAGAGCTAGAACATGTACTTTTCGCAATCAAGCGTATTGCAAGTGTTGGTATGCGAAATGCTAGCTTACAGTCTAACGAGTTAGCTGCAAATAAATGGAGATCTATACTTTCTAGCACCCTTCAGACAGAAGCAAACTTACGAAGTAATCCAAACTCAAAACTCGCTCTTACAAATCTGTTTTTGCAGATGTAGTATACTAATCAAGTCTATGTATGAACTTGCACTTGTTGGATTATTTGGTATCTTAGCCCTTCGCAGTACAAAACTGCGTGAAGAGGATCTATCTGCTATACCGCGAAAGATTAGCGATAAAATGGGTAAACTCTGGGACATAGCTCATCAGGGTATGCGTGATAACCGCTTTTTACGAGCTGAGAAAGCATTGTTAACAATCTTAAATATCGATCAAAAAAACGCTGCGGCGTATAACCGGCTGGGTATATTGTATGCAAAACAAAAAGAATATAAAGATGCGATTGACTGTTTTGAGATAGCATCTTCTATTGAGCCAACTGCATCAAGCCTCCACAACCTTGGGCTTATTTATTATGAGACAGAGAACTACCAAAAGGCTGCGGTGGCATTTGAGCAGGCGCTGAAGTTGGAAGAAGAATTAGCTGCTCGTCATATAGCCTACGCGAAAGTTCATGAAAAGCTTGGAAATGTGAAAATCATGTTTGAGGCACTTGAACGTGCCGTAGAGCTAGAACCCAACCTAGAGAGCTATACGCTGCTCATGAAAGGCTACCGAGCTACAGGAAGGGCTGCTGATGCTGATATGGTAGAAGAGAAGCTAAAGAAGTTGATTGTGCCAGCCGGCAAGCCAAAGCGCGTTTCTCGTCCCCGTAAAGTCGTAATCTGAATCATTAGTATTGCTGATTAGCTATGTTTTTGGTACACTTGCTCGGTAAATACGCCACCTTAGCTCAGCTGGTTAGAGCACCTGTTTTGTAAACAGGGGGTCGTCGGTTCGAATCCGACAGGTGGCTCCAAGTATAGTACCTTTACAGCAGCAACATACTCTGTTACATTTCTTTTATGCTAACTAAAGCAAAAGGTGATTTAGCAGTAGCTCAAGCAATTACGCACTATATGTCTAGTGGCTACGAGGTTTGTCTACCAATAGGAGACAAAAGACCATATGATCTAATAATCGAACTAAAAGGCAATATTATCAGAGTACAAGTAAAATATGCTGGTTATTACACCAAGATAGGTAAGCATAAAGTTGCACTGCGTACTACTGGCGGTAATCAATCATGGCATTCTGCAAAAAAGTATTCAGATCATGATTTTGATGAGTTATTTGCTTATACGGCCGATGGAAGGAAGTTTGTAATACCATGGAGAAATGTGGCTGCAAGAAATGAACTGAGCATAGAGCATCCTAAGTATGCACAGTATGAAGTTGCAAAATTATGCAGGGATAGTGAAGCGGTCAAACACGGCTGACTGTAAATCAGCTCCCAATGGGTTCGGGGGTTCAAATCCCTCTCCCTGCACCAAACTAAGAATCCGGCCATGTGTCGGATTTTTAGTTTTGCATCATAAAGTGGATTTTGAACCGCTAGGCGTAAATACTCTGTGAGTGTTTAGGATTTTTATGTGATTTCTAATAAGGTAGCCTCAATATGGTATTATCAGGTCGTGAATATAGTTATCAAACTTTCCGGTAGTCTGCTACTTATACTAGCTATGTCGGTATTGTTCACGGTATTTAATGGCCGTTTATCTAGTAATGATTTAATAATTGGCCTGTCGTTAAGTACGATTATTGGTTACTTAGGCGTGGAAATGCTCCTCAGTAATGGTTGGCGAGATTTTGTAAAAAAGATTGACTCTTCTTACTGGTTCAATAAATAGATATATACCATTATTATAGAGAGTTAACTGGGCATTATTCTATTAATCTGATAAAATCACTGAGTAATTCGCCATCTTAGCTCAGGGGTAGAGCACTTCCATGGTAAGGAAGGGGTCTCGGGTTCAAATCCCGAAGATGGCTCCATTGTTTTTTTAACATTTTAGTGATAAAATATTATTTGATAAAAAATTATTTATATCGTTCAGAGATCGTCTACAACAGACGGACTACCTTGAGTAATTGCATACTCGGTACTGGCGATAATTATGCCAACGAAAAGCGAGGTACAGCAATATGGCTAAGAATACAAAGCGTAAGATAATCGGACTTGTTTCTGAAGAGAGTGGCAATAGAACGTACTACACTACAAAGAATACTATGAACACACCAGACAAGCTCAGTCTACGAAAGTATGACCCAGTGCTACGCAAGCACGTCACGTTTGTTGAAACCAAGAAGAACCTCGGTCGCAACGAAGTAAAACCTAAGAAATAACAATTGCTATAAACAAATAAACCACCGTGTTGTAACGGTGGTTTATTTGTTTGACTGTAATTTTATTTACTAATATCTAGTATAGTATTCACAAGCTCTGCGTGACTCCATACGAGTGGTGCAACCGATATTGGTTCACCATTTGTAGGGTTTAC